>JAMCZN010000016.1:9451-32966 GCA_023485505.1 Candidatus Martarchaeota archaeon
GGGCGATACCTAGCGATGTCGATATCTCCTCCAATATAAGCAAGGTTTATGCTTCCCGTCTTTATGGTCCAGTATATATACCATCCCCATGCGTCTCCATCGTTGAACACGTATACCGGAAGCCCTAGGTCCGCGAACTTCCTTATGAGCCTTCTTGTACCCCTGGTGGCCTGTCCCTGCGGCGAGATTAATATGCAATTCTCCTTTTTCCAGAATCCATCCTCGTTGAGCCTTTGCCAGATTGCGTCCTTTTCAACTATAAGGACGTATTTCGCCTTGACGTCTATGAATTTTATGTCGTTATCGACATCGCTAGGTATCGCCCATCCACTTCTTCCCATCTTGCTTGTATCCGTGACCGTCTCATCGCCGCCGAACCTGTCAACGACCTTCATATTTCCAACAAGAACCCCCTTTCTGTTTGCGTTGAGGTTCAGGTCTTCCCTCCTTACTCCAAGCGATGTCTCGAGATCCTCTATCAACGGGTTCGATTCCGTCTGTTCGCTGAATATGTTTTCATCCACATCTTCTCCTAGAGAGTACTTTAGCTGGTAGAAAAGTCCCCTTATCGAAGTATGGAGGTTCTCCCTTACGAACTTGTGGCATTTTGTAGCCACGGCTATCGTCTGCATGAACCTTTTGGTTTGTGAAACGTTAAGGAAAGCCCTTTCCTCCATGGCCCTTCCGAGCGTCAGGTAACCGTTCTTCTGGTCGTATACGACATTGGACCTTGTCCTCGCCACTGTCTTGAACTTTGGCTGCCTGTGTGCATAAATGTCAGTGACTATAGCGTCTCCAAAATTCTCCAGAAGCTTCGCAGTATCCGGCTTCTTGAGTTTTTCGTCTCCTTTTTTTGGTGGGTCCTTTTCAGCCAAGCAATCGCCTTATCTGTCTTTCTCTTATTCTGCAGCTATCTTTATCGACTGGTGCTTCTTGAGCTCCCTTATTATCTCATTTTTCCTCTTGCAATCCTTGAGCGAGTGCTGCAGCACTTCTGCAAGGCTCCTTACCGGTATGACCTTTACTATCTTGAGCTGGTCCTTGTTCAGATATATATCATCCTTGTTCCTGTAAGGGATTATGAGCGTCTTTATGCCATCGGCTATTGCGGCTTCAGCCTTCATGGTGACTCCGCCTACTGGCAGGACCTCACCTCTTACCGAAAGCGAGCCCGTCATCGCGACCGACTGGTCTACAGGTATGCCTTCCATCGCCGATATTATGCTTACTGCTACGGATATGCTTGCGCTGTCTCCCTCGACCCCCTCGTAAGTCTGCAGGAACTGCACATGCATGTCGAAATTGGCAACGTCCTTGCCGAGGTGCTTCTTTATTATGGCGCTTACGTTTTTCACTGCCTCTGTCGCTATCCTTCCGAGCTTTCCAGTAGGTATGAACTTTCCTTCTGTCCTTGAGCTTGCCGGAGTCACCTCTGCGACTATCGGCATCACTATACCGGGAGCAAGCACGGAGCTGCCAAGCACCGCAAGCCCATTGACCTTTCCAACTTCAAAGCCCTTTATGGCAAATACCTTGTAATCCTTCCTGTAGTCCACCATCTGCGAAACGACCTGCGCCTCTATGGGGTTTGCAAGCGTCTTCGCTGAAATGACGTCGTCCTTAGTGGTAAATTGGTGCTTCTTTTCTGTCGCTATGTCCCCAGCTGCCCTTATCAGTCCTCCAAGGTCCCTTAATATTAGCGTGAGCTTGCCTTTCCTTCCGCTCCTTCTTCTTGCCTCCTCTATTATCGCTTCAACCGCATCCCTTTCAAAGTGTGGTATCTTGCCGTCTTTTTTTACCTCCTGTGCGATGAACTGCACGATCTTCGACCTGTTCGTCTTGTTGTCATCTATAGAAGACTCCATATAGACCTCGTATCCATAACCGCGTATCCTTGAACGCAGCGCTGGATGCATCATCTGTATATCCTGCAGGTTTCCGGCAGCTACGAGTATGAAGTCGCATGGAACTGGCTCTGTCTTTACGAGCGCTCCGGAGCTCATTTCACTTTGCCCCGTGATAGGGAATCTTTTCTCCTGCATCGCCGTAAGCAGGTCCTGCTGCGATTTTGGCTCAAGCCTTGATACTTCGTCAATGTAAAGGACGCCCTTGTTGGCCTTGTGGACGGAGCCGCTTTCCACCCTAAGGTGTGCAGGGGTTCCAAGCCCTCCCGTCTGCAACGGATCGTGCCTAACGTCGCCGAACAGTGCGCCAGCCCTGGTGCCTGTCGAATCCAGGAATGGGGCATGTATCAGGCCCGTGTTGTCCACAATGAGCTTTGGCTCGTTTAGGTCAAACATCCCGGGCATGCCCACTCTTCTTGTAAGCCCGCTGGTGAAGAGGGCAACGGAACCAAACACCATTATTCCAAGTATCAGCGCGGCGATCACTATAATCTCATATCCTGATAAGAGCCCGCTTAATGAGAGGCCAATAAGGATTACAACAAGTATTATCACTATGGGTGTCACTATGGAGTTGCTCTTCCCGATAGACATGCGGTTCTTCATCTTCTCTTTCTGGAGGATGAGCCTTCCCTGCCCGTCGCCAAGCTTTTCCCCCGGCTGCTGGTGCGGATATGTCTTTACGCTCTTTACTATCGGCATGTTTTCGTCGTTTACATTCCTGTAAACCAGGATATCCTCAAGTTCTGTAGCGGGAAGCATCTCCGCCATCGCCTGTGCGAGCATGGTCTTTCCGGTTCCAGGGGAACCGATCAAAAGCACATGCCTCCTCTGCTTCGCCGCCTTTTTGATAATCTTAACTGCGTTTTCCTGTCCTACGACCTGGTCTATTATAGTATCCGGTATCTTCACATCTGCAGTTGTCTTGTAGGTCTCTAGTGATTTTTCAAGGGCTGGTTCGTGCGTCTTTGCCTTTGGTTTTGCCTGTGGCTTCGCCGCCTTTTTGGACTCCGTACTTATGGTCCTCCTTTTCGCAGCGCTTTTTTTAGTCAGTTTCTTAGCTTGTGCCACTATTTCACCAGGCTTATAATTGGTAGTTGTAGGTATAGTATTAAGAAAATTAAGTTTATAAAGCTTTTATATTTCATATGGTGTGGCAATATGACTAGTTTAAACAGCAACGTCGAGGATGCGACAAACTATCTTGTGAAGAAACAGTCCGACTTCGATAGCGTGATGACGGTATCAAGGGACATAATAAGGGGCGCGGGGCAGTCTATAACGCTTCTCCACAACAACAAGGACGCCAAGAAGAGCATTAACGAGATGTCCGAGAAAGTAAAGGCCCTAAAGAAGATGGATGGGCTTTTCAAGTACCAGACCCAGCAGGCATATCAGGAGTATGCGGAGGCGCTTATTTTCCAGAGCATAAAGGAAAAGAAAAAGATTCCATCAAGCGAAGAGCTTGAAATAGAATACGAGCCGTATCTTCTCGGCCTCATGGATGTCTTCGGCGAGCTGAAAAGGGAGATACTCGAAGTGCTTAGGGAAAGCGACGTAAAGAAAGCCGAGGAATACCTGGAAATCATGAAGGAGATATACGATACCACGAGGAAGCTGAGGTTCGCGGAGGCGATACTTCCCGGATTCAGGAAGAAACAGGATGTGGCCAGGATACAGATAGAAAGCGCAGGAAGCGAGATACTGGTGTTCAAGGGAAGGCATTCGAAATAGCCCGGCATCACTTCCGTTTCAGGAGCCTTGTCGCCTCTTTTACCAGCGATTGGCTCGATGCAAGTGCGTCCACGCCTTTGTTAATTTTCGCCTTTGTCGCACCTTCGTATATCTGCTTTGAAATTTTTTTGTCCAGCCCGTTTTCATTTATGAAGGTGACGATCCTTTTTATCTTCGGCGAGTACCTGCCGTTGACATATTTGCTCACCGCTGCCTGCTCTATGCCAAGCGCCTTTGCTATGCTCTCCTGGCTCATTTCATATTCAAGGACAAGCCTCTTTGTTATCGACGCTCTTGTTGCAGGTATGGTCAATTTGAATATGTCGTCGCAGTTGCTTAGCAAGTCATCACTGTTCATCAACGCCAAGCGCTTCCTTCAATGATTTCATGAAGCCCTTCTTCTTTATGCTGTTGATCATGCTGTTTTGGTTCTGGTTCTGCTCATTGGCATCCTGAACCGGCTCCTCTATTTCCGGTTTCGGCTTTGGATTCGTGTTTACCTTTGGAAGCTTCGCCTTTATCTGCGAGAATGAAGCCTTCTTCTGTTGGGCTTCGGGCATGTTTTGCGCCTGCCTCTGCGGGGCTTGTTGCGCCACCCTTGCCGGGCCGATGCTTCCCGTATTTATGCCATTTATGAGGCCATTGAGTATGTCCCCCAGTTGTTTTTGGGTAAGCTTTATAGAATCAACAAGTATCAGGTTGGCCCTCGTCTCGCTTGCGGCTCCCGTGGCATCGTCCTCGTCCTTGCACGACACTGCCCTTATGCCCGCAAGCTTGTTTGCGGATATGGACACGTCCCTTGCGCCGTGGCAGATCAGGAGTATAAGGTCGTAAGAATCGATGTTCTCCTTCGCTTCGCTCAAAAGATCCCTTACGTCATCGGTTGAACTAACGCTCATTATTCCCATGTTTCCGCTCATGTTTATGGTATTCGCTGCTGTCACCCTGTACTTGGCGTCATCACTGATTATGTAAATCTTCATTTTCTCACGTCAATATTTTTACGCAAATAAAGCATTTATAGATATGTGGCCGTGAAAACCAATGCGTTTACGCATGCTGATGAAACGGCACAAGACGTTATGCGCAGATAAGTATTTAACCTTTTGACACGTGGATGACGCCATGATGTAGGACTCAATTGAGCAGTTGTCGAGGAACTGGGAACATAATCCCAGATAAATAATCTGGGGGAAGCCCACGCCTTTAGGTGTAGAAGGAGGCCGCTGTCTCATCTGACAAACAGTATTTAATATCTTCCATATTGATATATCATATATAATAAAGGTGTTTTTATTGAGAGGAAAAGAAACATTAGTAATATGCGAACAGTGTGGCAGGAAAATACCAAGGAATAAAGCCGTAATATTTGAGAAAGCCATAAGCTTTAACACTGGCATGCAAAACACGAACGACGTGAGATTCTTTGAAAAAAGGAAGACATACTATTGCATAAGTTGTGCAAAGCACAGGGGCATATTCGAGAAAAAGAAGCGAGAAGCGATAGAGCGTGCCAATAGATACTGAGTGGTCTAATGCCGCTTAACCCGGATGACCTCCTGATATTCAAGGCGCGTCAAGAGGCTCCAGCGGCAAAAAAGAAAAAGAAAGGCACTGAAACGGCCGTTTCTCCGGAAACGGTATTGGAGCGGGCGGCTCCAAAGGCTGTCGAGCAACCACAACAACCCCAGCCACAGCAGAAGCCACAGAAACCAATCCAGGTACAGCAGCCGCAGCCTGTCCAGAAAACGCAGGCCCAGAAATTCCAGCCGCAACCACAGCAGCCAAAACAAAAGCCCCAGCAAGCCGAGCAAACTACTCCATCACCGATAAGATATGCGGAGGCAAAGCCGAGTGCAGTTGAGCAACCAAAGCCAAAACCACAGCCAAAATATGTCGAAGAAAGGCCCCGCGCAACCGAACAGCCAAGACCCGAACCTAAGCCAGAGATTGAATACAGAAGCGCTGAAGAGAAACACATAATAGAAGAGCTTAACGTTACCCCGCAGATAGTGGTCGGTACGCCGGTAGAGGCGATGGAAGAGGGCGGTATTTCCGAGGAGGCTGAACCTGAAACGTTTCAGCCAAAGAAGCTTAAGAAGATGAAGCCGAAGGACGTCAGAAGGATCGCATCTCACATGTCGTGCGAACTGCATCCATGGAGAAAGGCATACGCGATATGCAACTACTGCAAAAGGGCGTTTTGCTATGAAGACATAGTAGAGCAGGGCGGTATGTACTACTGCCTTGACGATGTGGACAAGGTCCCGCAGGCCGAGAAGAAGGCGCTGGTCATAAAATATAACACATTGAGCATGGTATCTGGCGTGCTGTTCCTTGCAATGGCCCTTATGTACGGTTATCTTAATTACGGCAGTTCGCTCGCTTTTGTTTTGGCGATACCGTCGCATCTGTCTCACATAAGCGCAATACCTGGTTTGGTCATTGCGGACTGGGCGCAGATAGCAGAAATGCTGCTCGCGTTCATGGCCCTGCTATCAGCTATAATCATAGTTGTAAAACCGGGAAGGGGATTCCTGCTTGGAAACGTCACCGGAGTGCTGGTGCTTCTTGTGTTTGCATACCAATATATGACAGTGAAGCAGCTTCAATTGGCGATAATGGCCGGCATAGCGCTTGCCGCGATGATACTGCTCGCATATTCCAGGTCGTCATACGAGACGGTGCCAGAGGACACAGAGTCTTATGTGAACGAAGGGGTTTTCAACGTCGCAAAGGGAAGCTTCTGAACGGACTTCACATTCTGTGCAGATTGGGGCAATTGCCCGCTGCCTATGTTTTGCTTGAACCCCTAACAGTCTCCGTATCTACCGTTGATGTCGTTCGGTAAGAATCCATTATCCCGTAATTAGCGTCCTTGTCTGGTATCTGCCTCTCCTTTCTATGTCTCCAAGTTTCAAGAGCACGGATTTGGAATCTCCATGGCTCTTTCTGTAAGAGTCTTCGAATATCGGATAAAGCGTCTTGCTTATCGACCTTTTCATGAGTAGCAGGTCAAGGGCCTTCTCTTCAACAGAGTTGGTTATTTCTGCAAGCCCGAAATCTATGACGTACACGACCCCTTCCGGAGTCACTAGTATGTTGGCCGGGGTATAGTCTCCGTGCACTATGTCCGCATTGTGGAGCATTCCGAGTTGTTTCCCAGCTTCCTCAAGTATCTTCCGCATCTTTTCCTTTTGCTTTTCAAACCTGTCCATCATGGCGTTGAGCATAGCTCCATCCAGTTTTTCTATATAAATCCCATAGCCGTCTATGAGCAGCACCTTTGGCACCATTGCGCCACGTGCCGATGCCCTTGCCATAATCTTCGCTTCGCTCTTTGTGCGCTCTGACCTTATCCTGTAATCGAGGGGCCTGGTTCTGTAGCCCTTCTCAATCCTGTATTTTAGTATGGCGCTCCTTCCAAGCACCTTAGCATCGTATATCTCTGCCTCTGCCCCTTCAGATATCTTCTCCATCATCACCACCTTATCTCTGCCGCGTCTGCCCTGTACTTCTGGTTTATGTCGCAGTCTTCCGGCTTCTTTTGCATGCCAGTATCAAGCATCTTCTCCGCCACTATCGCTATCATGGCCCCGTTATCCGCATTGAATTCGTTTGGCGCGGCGTATACCGCGCCGTTGTGCGTAGCTGTCATTATTTCAAGCATTTCCTTCAGCCTTTTGCTCTGGGCTACCCCTCCGGAAAGGAGCACCTCCCTTTTCTTTGTAAGAAGCATGGCCCTCTCTATGGCCTCGCACAGCATCGCGAACGCAGTTTCCTGCATTGAGTAAGCCACATCCCTCGGATCGTTTGCCTCAAGCATCTTTACCGCATTTGTGAGAAGCCCGGTAAAGGTGAAGTCCATGCCCTTTACCGTATACGGCATCTGTATGTATTTTCCCCCTTCCGCGAGCTTTGCGACGCTGGAGCCCCATGCCGGATTAAGCTTTGCTGCCCTGGCAAAGCTGTCAAGCATATTTCCGACTCCAATATCAAACGTTTCCCCGAAGACGTGATAGTGCCTGAATGGCTCGTTTATTATCCCAAGGATCTGGGAGTTGCCTCCGCTCACATATAGCACTATCGGGTCCTTTGCCCCAGAGACATGCCTGGCCACCTCTATGTGCCCTATGGCATGGTTTACCGGGACTATCGGCACTTTCAGCTCCATGGAAAGCGTCTTTGCCGCAAGTTGGCCAACCCTTAGGCACGGCCCGAGACCTGGGCCCTTGGTATAGCCTATTCCGGTTATCCCGCTTTTGTCCATGCCTGCCTTGGAGAGCGCCGCCCCTATTACGCTGCCGATATTCTCTATGTGCTGCTCAGCAGCCTTGGCAGGTATTATGCCGGTGGTGCCAACGTCATACATCATCTTCTCATTGGCCAACACCTTACCTTTGTCCGCTATCCCCACTCCCAACGTGTGCGCGCTGCTCTCTATGCCTATAACCGCCAAAATATCACTTTAATACTGTTAGCTCAATACCACTAATAAGCGTTATAAATATCTTTAAATATCACTGATTTCATAATATATAATAGAGGAATTGGTGATGAAATGGCAATGGGTGGAGGTTCAACAACATTAACTCCTGGAGAGCACCAGGACGTGTCTTCAACTAACGATTTTACCAAGGTAAACATGCCTGAGAGGGCGCCAGAGGTAAGGGAAGCAACTCCGGCGCAAAAACAGGCAGGACTAGAACTTAAGGACGTAATGAAATCCATGGATTCCGCTTATAACAAGGCGTTCAACGACTGGATGAAGGCCGGCGGAACGACAGCCGAGATAATAGTTGGGAACGCATTGGGCGAAGCTAAGAGCGTCAATGAATTCCTTGGCGCACTGTGTGAGAACTGGAGGGTATACAGCGGCACAAAACAGCCGATGAAAGACAAGAAATGGAACGAGCTCATCGAAAGCAAGGACCTGGACAAGGTGATAAACGCATACGAGTTGGTCTGGGGCACATACTTTGGCGTAAGGAACGTGCAAAGCAAGGTAGAAGAGCTTACAAACCTGCCAGATGGCATAAAGCTTACTGATTCAGAGATAAAAGACATAAGGAACTTCGACAAGATAAAGAACAGGGATGGAAGGAGAATAGTGTCAAACAGGTATCTGGAAGCGTTCGCTTACAAGGAAGAGAAAAGCACGCTTGCGCCTCCTCCTGTTCCTACTTTGGCGCCATCACCAACCGCAAGAGTGGCACCATCGACAACGGAAGGACAGGCAAAGCAAGACATATTATTGCCGCCCCCTATCCCTCTCAACAAGGGAAAGGCAGAATGGGATGAGGCTGGTGAAGGAGGAACGGAGACCGATCGGGCAGAATGGGATGAGACCGAACCAACAGGCAGCAAAGCCAAGGCCGAATTCGTTTCGACATCTATACAGTATGATGACCTTATAGAAAAAGTCAGGGACTTCAATGTTTCACTTGAGAAGAGGAAAGGAATCGCCTATGGGTCTGCCTATGGTGAAGGAAAAGTCGAAAATGGAGGATGGGCCATAGACCAAAACAAAAAGAAGCTCGCAAACCAGGATAGAGCGGGGGCATACTCCCTCAGCAATGGCGGGCAATTGCTTTTCGTCGCGGATGGCGTCAGTCAATCAAGATATTCGAACATAGCCGCGACCATCGCGCAGGTGATAGTGGAAAATAGATTAGAGGACTTCGGGAAAGTCAATGATGTGGAAAGTTGTAAGAGCCTTGTAGCGACTACGATAAAGGAGATAAGAACAAACCTTGATAAATACAAGAGCAAGCTAAAGGCGACCTATAACTTTGACGACGCCGATGACGAACTGCATGGTTTCGATTCCACGTTATCCATAGCAGTAGTGATACCAAATACAAACAAGATGGTGATAGCGCATCTTGGAGATTCAAGGATATTGCTGATAGACCCTCTCACTACGGATCCAAAGCTGGAGAGCAAGCAAGTCACAGTAGACCATGATCTTGCAGCACAGGGGCAAGGCAACGTAATAACGACATCGTTGATGAATGGAGTGCCAGACGTGACCGTAGAAGATGTGAAAAAGGGTGATTGTGTGGTCGCTTACTCTGACGGGTTTGAGGAATCTAAGACCGGCATAAAAGACAGCCAACCCCAAGAGATAATATCCACAGTGCTTAATTATCTTAATAGACCTATGGATGCCTGCCTTGCGCTTATGAAACTGGGAAGGACAATGGGTCCAGGAAAGGACAATTTGTCTGCTGCGGTCATAAAGGTTGTCTGAGTTTATCCAGGGCCTTTATGTCCTCTATTTGTCTGCCTCCCCAGAAGACATACTGCTGGGCATATCCCGCATAACCTTTCCACCTCTCCTTTGCCCACTCCTTTATGTAGCGCATCTTGAGCTCCTTGCCCTTGAAGTATACGTTCTCGATTGTCCTCTTTACCCACACATCTATGGGAAAAGCGTCCATGTTGCCGTAGCCCATGAGGGCTATGCAGTCTGCCACCTTCTCACCGACGCCATCTATTGAGGTAAGGTTTTCCATAAGTTTGTCATAGTCGTTTGGATTGAGCTTGTAAAGGTCAAGGCTGTTTGTGCAGTACTCCGCTGCGCTTTTTATATACTTGGCCCTGAAGCCGGTGCCGCAGCCGTAAAGCTCCTTTTCGGTTGCCCTCATCAAATCAGAACTGCTTGGAAAACCCATGCCTATGGTTTTTCCATCATCATCCTTTATCTCGTTTCCGTAAGTGTTGACGATAGCCCTTGTTATCTTCCTTATCCTTTTGATGTTGTTAAACTGGGATATTATGAAGCAAAGGGTCGTTTCCCACGGATCGTTTAACGTCACCCTCATCCCAAGATGCTCTTTTATCGACCTTTCCATGAATTCGTCCGTGTTTATCTTTTCGTATACCTTTTCCATGCCCTCATTTAACCTGAATCTTTTGGTAACGTCGGATTTCGCATAACCTATGTTATTGCTGGTTATCTTCAACATGCCCTTTTGCGGAGTCCCGGTATGCCTTGCGGTTATGACGCTCCCATCAGAGGCATACACCAGGTTGTTGTTTTCGATGTCATAATCCGCGAAAAAAGCCAGAGGCTGCGCGCTCTCAAAAGTGTGTCTTAGGTCAAATAGGGATGTGGCAATGGTGCCGTCTTTTGACGTTGGGTCTGTCATATTACCAATATCGCGCCGATTTACAAATGATCCGCAAAATAATCAAACAAGTCCTCTTCCTTTATCCTTTCCTGCTCCTTTGTGTTCCTGTCCCTTACCGTGACGCTTCCGTAATTCTGTGAATTGCTGTCTACGGTGTCAAAATCAACAGTTATGCAATAAGGGGTTCCAATATCATCCATCCTTGCGTATCTTCTTCCTATAGAGCCGGATGTGTCCGTCACTACCTTGTATGTTTTCTTGAGCTCCTTGTAGATGTCATCTACCTTTTTGTTTATTGCCTCGTCTTTCTGCAGCGGGAACACCGCAATCTTGTATGGCGCCAGCACATGCGGGATTCCGAGCACCGTGCGCTCCCCGTCCTTTTTGTAGAACACGTCTATAAGCATCCACACGTTCCTGTCAACGCCAAAGCTGAGCTCAAGCACGTTTGGCATTATCCTTTTGCCATCTATGCTTACGGAAAGGTCCTGGTTTGATCCTTTGGTGTGGCACGTTAGGTCATAATCGCCCCTGTAATGCAGACCGCCAACCTCCTTGAAGCCATTCCAGCTCGCTATGTCTATCTCTATGTCCATATGCACCTTGTTGTAGAAAGCTTTCTCGTCCCCTCCCTTCTCAAGGAACCTGAACTTTTCTTCTGGCACGCCGATAACCTTGGTATAGAAGTTGTGTATGTATGCCATGTGGTAAGCGTAAAACTCCGGGATATTGTACCTTGATACAAGCTCTCCCTGCGTTGAGCTCTCCATTTTTTTTGTAGAGTATGGTACGACATTCATCTTTACGTCCTTGAATTCCCCCGTATCCGGCTTCCAGGTGCTTGGGTCGAAGAATATCTGAAGTTCCGCCTGCGTCAGCTCCCTCATCCTGTACAGGCCCTGCCTTGGCGATATCTCATTCCTGTAAGCCTTTCCTATCAATGCAAGGCCAAGCGGCAATGTCTTCCTCAGCGAGTTGAATTCCCTGAAGAAGTTAAGGTATGCCGATTGTGCCGTCTCCGGCCTCAGATAAGCCTTGTCCGTCTTGTCCGGGCCAAGATTCACGTCTATCATCATGTTGAATGCCTTTGATGGCAGGAGCGCGCCTTTGTCCTTCGGACACACCACGTTGTGGCCCTTTATGTCGTTATCTATTTCCTGTGTCGTTGCGCCTTCGGATACCTTTATTCCGGAATCCGTAAGGAGGACGTCAGCCCTGTAGTATGTGTGGCACTTCGAACAGCCGACAAGCACGTCGTTGAACCTTGATGCGTGCCCAGATGCGACAAGCGCCTTTTCAGGCAGTATCGATGAACCGTCTATAAGGTGGTATTCGTCTCCGCTGTCTACGAAGTAGCGTATCCACAGGTTCTCAAACCTCCGCTTAAGAAGCGCCCCGAGATGCCCGTAGTCCAGGATGCCTCCCGTTGAGCCGTAGATCTCGGCGCTTGGCCAGAAGAAACCCTTTGCCTTTGCGTAAGCGAGCAGGTCATCGATGTTCATAGCAACACATATGTTCAACGTTATCCGATATAAACGATAGAATAATTGTTCATATCTAAAGAGTAAATATAAATGCTTATCCTGGCAGCTGCGGTTTATGGCATGGCGGAAGTGCAAAGCCACGGTATTGGTATTGCCGACATGCTCAACGATACAATAATATAGATTTCTACCATAATATTAGCGTCTGATTATGACGGTGTTCAATTGAGGAATGACTTTGAAGAGCTTAGGAAGAAGATGCTCGAGAGCGCAAAGCAGGGCATTAAAGAGGCATATACCAGCGAGGAATATGCGCTTATACAGGCCATAAACGCGTACAACGAAACGAGCAAGAGCTACAACCTTATGTTCGAAAGGCTTACCGAATGGTATGGGATATATTTTCCGGAGCTGCAGATAAGCAATCCAAAGACGCTTGCGGACCTTACTCTTGCCACTGCAAATGAGATAGACCACGATACTATAAGGAAGCTGATAAACGATGACAAATCCGCGGAGGACTTCTACAAGAAGGCGAAGTCAACAATAGGAAGAAAGATGAACGAGGATGAAAAGAGCGCCGTAATGGGATTTGCAAAGACAAGCAACGAAATGCAGAGCAATCTCCAAAGCCTTGAGAAGTACATAAAGATCGCATCAAACAGGCTGCTCCCAAACACCACGTTCCTTACTGATGAGAAGATAGCGGCTGAGCTCCTGAGCAAGGCGCACTCCCTTGAGAAGATGGCGACAATGCCCGCCAGCACTATTCAGCTTCTTGGAGCGGAAAAATCGCTTTTCAAGCACATAAAGTTCGGGAGCAAGCCTCCAAAATACGGCGTGCTTTTCAAGATGCCGGAGATTAGCTCGGCTCCAAAGGAGATAAGGGGAAGGATTGCAAGGGTATATGCCACAAAGATATGCATAGCCGTAAAAGCGGACTACTTTACAAAGAATTTCATAGCGAAAGACCTGAAGAAGGACATGGACGATACTATAAAGAACATAAAGAGCCAGCCGATAGTCCCGAAGAAAGAGGTAAAGAGGGAATTCAAGAGGAGCTTCGACAAAGGAGGTTTCAGCAGGCCTGGTTTCAACAGACCCAGAAACAACTTCAACAGGAACAGGGGAAATAAAGAAAATAGGAATAGGGGCAGAAGGTAATTACCTCTCAACTCCCACTATTATCGATTCTGAAACGTTCTTTACCCTGCCGTAGTTCACGCTGTTCTTGCTCAACGATCCCTTTGTGCTGTTGGCCCTCATCAAATCGTCCATCTTGACAAGCAGAAGGCTCGATACCTTTGTAGATTCAAAATCCAGTATAATCTCTTCGACATATCCTACCCTTTGGCCAGTGTTCGTTATTATCGGTTTTCCATATAGTTCTGAAAGCAACATGCTACTACCCTTTATCTTATATTGTTTATTCTTTTGCATGCAAATATTCTTATTATATACTCCCGCAGCTCGTTTAGGGTCGCACCCCTTTGGGAAGCGAGTTCCTTGGCTTCGTTCTCAGAAAAAAGGTCCCTGTTGTTTGTTACTAAGTACTCCAGATACTCGTCCGTAAGGTAATAACTTTGTGAGCCGCAGCTCCTGCATTCATACATCGGCATTACCGGTATCTTTGACGAGTCGTTTACCGTAGAGGCAATCCTTGACAAATCGGATTTGTTGCAGCTCGGGCATTTTTTGTCTATGCTAATCTCGGAGTATTTCCCATTGGTTATCCTGGACGATGTCCTTTCCACTATCAATCCGACTCCAGCTGCGGCAACATCCTCCTTCTTGTCCTTAATCTCCATTAGGGATTGCTTCAATATGCCTCCCTTTGTGTCAAAGAGCGTCTCAAGCACCCCGTTGTCAAAAGGCTCCCATAAGGCGACCCTTCCGCCATTGCCCTCGCTGTAGTCAAGCCTTACCTTTCCCTTTTCGCCCATAGAAAGTATTGCCACTTTTTCTTCCATGTCTTTCCACTTGTCTCATACTCCATACTTTACTTTGTATGCCTCTATGTCCTCTTCGCGCACCATCTTCCTGCCATTCTTCGAGGCCCTCTTTACGGCATATTTTGCAATCTCCTTTGCACGTTTTTCAAGGAGTTTTGCTATTGCATTCGCTGCCGTATCGCTTATGTTTGCATTGGAGTTGGCCTTTACTATCTTTTTTATGGCAGAGTTCGATATTTTCATTATATCACATCAGCACTCAAGATCGTCTTCACAGCAGAGCTCAGCGTAGTGCATTATCATCACAGAATGTTTTTCGATTGAAACAATTTAAATGCTATGTTTTTATGTGTAGAAATGGAAGTAAGGATGCAGTCTTTTATATTTACCTGTTCAAAAAATCTCTGACGGTGTTCTAATGAGTGTAACTGACGTGAGCGAATCTGGTTTTGAAAAGGAGGTATTGAAGTCGGCAATCCCTGTTGTTGTAGATGTCTGGGCGGAATGGTGCGGGCCATGCAGGATGTATTCTCCCATATTGGAAGAGACGTCAAAGGATTATGAAGGAAAGCTGAAGTTCGTAAAGATTGACGCAGATGCGAACCAGGGCATAGCCGAGAAGTTCAACATAATGAGCATACCTACGACGATGCTGTTCGAGGGAGGGAAGCTCAAGGCGATGCAGGTCGGCGCGGTCCCAAAGGAGGCGCTCAAGAAGTGGATAGAGAAGAACATCAAGATAAAGTGAATGGTAAAACGATGTAAATTCGAATGGTCTCGTTCACCTGACCATTTGCTTTAAATATCTGGTGCGCTGCTATACTAACAACAGGAAAATAATGTGAGTGTGATGCCCTACCAACACAACAGTATCGCTCTTTAAGCGACATATTTGGTAGAGCGTTCAATGCAAACCAGCTTCTGATACTCAAGTATGTTGGCAACTTTCCCGGATCCAGCATAAGCTCAATACTGCGCTACATAAGCCAAAACTATGGCATTCCATTGTCGACCCTCAAGCTGAATGCGAAGATCCTGAGGGGGCTGGGCATGATACTGTTCGGAAACAGGGAAGAGCCCATTGGCGCAAGGATGACATACAAGGGGGCGACCATCCTTGAAATAGTAAGCAAAGCCGACCGCAGTGACAACGTTGCCAAATCCTATATGGTTATAAAAGGTTTTGGTAAGAAATATGATTTCAACCGCGAAAAAGGAAAAAATGCAAAAAGTGTTTAAAATGGCAGACATACCGTTCCCGAGAGGGGTAAGAGACTTGATGCCTAACGAGGCGCTCTTCAGAAATGAAGTGCTGAAGAAGATAGAATCCGTTTACCAGATGTACGGGTTCCTTTCCATAGACACTCCAACATTCGAGTCAACAAAGGTGCTCAAATCAAATAACACCATAGGAGAAGAGGCAAAACTGATATATGAGATGAAGGACGATGATGTAGCGCTTAGGTACGACTTCACCGTGTCATTGGCAAGGTACATGGCCATGCACCAGGAACTGCCATTGCCGTTCAAAAGGTACTGCATAGGCAAATCATGGCGCAGGGACGAACCTCAGTACCTCAGGTACCGCGAGTTCACCCAAGCGGACGTAGACATAGTTGGCGGAAGGCCTGCGGCTGCAGATGCTGAAATACTCGGCACATCGGCCGTGGCTCTTGATGCCATAGGGATGAACTGCATATACAAGATAAGCAGCAGGAAGATACTCAACGAATTCCTTGCAAGCAGGAAGATAAAACAGGAGCAGTACGTGCCCATAATGAGGATCATAGACAAGTTTGACAAGATCGGAAGGGATGGCGTTGTGTCGCAGCTCGGCGACCTCGGTCTGGACAGGGACAACATAAGCGCGATAGACGAGTTGATCAACCTCAAGGGCACGAACGAGGAAAAGCTGGACTATGTGGGAAAGATGATAAGCGACAAAAGCTCCATAGCAGAGATAACGGAAACGCTGGAGCTCCTCAAGCTTTACAACTTCAAAGGGGCAATGGAAATAGATTTTTCAATAGTCCGCGGCATAGCCTACTATACCGGCGTTGTATTTGAAATCAAGGCTTCCGGCGGAGAAATAAAGAGCTCAGTCGGCGGCGGAGGAAGGTATGACAACATGGTCGGCGTGTTCAGCGGCAAGCAGGTGCCTGCCGTGGGGATATCGCTCGGAATAGACCGCATACTCGACATAATGGGCATTTCATCCTCTCTCAAGAGCAGCTATGCGGATGTGTTCATAATAACGGTAAACGATTCAAACTACAAATATGCGCTCAAGATGGCCAACCTTTTCAGAAGGGAGGGCATAGCGACCGAGATAAACCTCGCCACAAGGAACATATCCAACCAATTGTCCTACGCCAACTCTATGAAGTTCAGGTATGCGATGATAATAGGCAATGAGGAGGAGAAGACCGGAAAGGTCAAGCTCAGGGACCTGCTTAGCGGCGAAGAGACGCTGCTTCTGGTAGACGAGGCAATAGACGCAATCAAAGGCCAAAGCAAGCAATAGATAAGTTCATTAATTTAACTGCGAATAAACTAGCGAAGGTAATGTTATGGCAAAATCTGATGTTGAAAGAGTGACTGAAGAGAAGATAGCAAAGGGCGGAGTCCTTGTCAAGTTTTACTTCGACATGCAGCATAAGGAAAAGGACAAGCTGCAGCCATTGATTGTCAACCTTATAAATGAAAACCTCATGAAGGAGCCTGGCGTGGTGTACTGCTATGGCAGCGTTGAACCTCCGCTCGAGAAGGAGGGCGTATTCATAACCAGCGGAATAGTGACGATGCTGTTCGATAGCTTTCTGCCTTTGATGAGCATAGTGTTCAGATATGCCCCTGCGGGCATAGAGGTGCTTAAGCCTGAGAAAGGAATGCACTTCAACGCCAACCAACTGCAGTCAATGCTAATGGACCTTTCGGAGCTTTCAATAGGCTATTCTACCATGATTTTCGAAAAGGTGCTGAAAAAGGAGGATGTGGAGGCGATCAAGAAGCAGCTCGACCAAAGGGCTGAGCTGGGAAGGAAGTTCCTGAATAAGGATGATAAGAAGACAGAAGAGAATGAGGGAAAGTAATCGTCTTGTTATTAGACCAATCTGTTGCTGTTGCTATTGGCTTTTAGCCGCCAGAACCGGTGAAGTTGTAAGGCCCGAACTGTATTCCCTTGTCCTGCAATGGCGTGGATGAAAGCCTGAAATCCCCTGCAGCTATGAATGTCTTGGAGTTCAGCGTGCCGGCGTGTATCATTATCTGTATGGGTTTTCCGACTACCGTAACCAAAGGTATGCTCGCGTTCCTGAAGGTCGCCGATGAATTCGTATACAGCGTGGAATTGTAGGTGTTGTAGTGGGTTATTATGTACGGAGTGCCGTTGTAAAGTATCTGCACTGAAAGGTCGTTGTTCCCGTTGCTTATTACCCTAAAGTTCAGGAACGGCTGTGATGCGTAGAATGTCTGTGAAGTTAGGTTTCCTGTCGCTTCGCCAAGGCCGCAGCGGAACGAAGTGGCAAAGAAGGTGCCGTTATAGTTCGCCCATGGCGTGCCAAGGTAGCAGTCTATGGTGTTTGCGTCCGCCTCCGTTATATTAAGCGGCTTTTTTCCGAAACCTACTCCATTCGTCGTCCAGCCCGTGTATTCCCCGTTGCCGAAGTTCCCGTTAAGTATGTAGTTTAGTATGACCTTTGGCGGAGTTGTGGTCGTATTTAGTTTTGTCATTGCATATGGGCAAGATGAGTTAGTTGCGAATGATGGCAATCCGCTATGGAAGTACACAGAATACGTCTGCGCGGGCGCGCTGAAATTGTCGAAGAATGTCGTGCATGCCGATGTCTCCGTT
This sequence comes from Candidatus Martarchaeota archaeon, assembly GCA_023485505.1. Classification (GTDB taxonomy): domain Archaea; phylum Micrarchaeota; class Micrarchaeia; order Micrarchaeales; family Micrarchaeaceae; genus JAJZYD01. The sequence goes on from JAMCZN010000016.1 coordinate 27,515, forward strand.
TCATTCACATAAGTCTTTCCATCATCTCCCACTATCCTGAGTGTCTCATTTGTGTAATTTCCGCTTGAGACCCAGGTCCCGAGAACACCGCCTGTCCAATTGCATGAGCCATTGCTTGTCTCATTGCTTTTGTTCAACACCACTGCATAAGCGCCGCAGTTCGTCGAGAAGGTGTTTGCCGCTATCGTATTTGATGTTGAATTAGAGATTGAATTGGACGTTGAGTTCGCCGCGCTATTTGATATAATGGTAGTGGTGCTTGTCGTATTGTGTATTAGGAACGATGGGAGCCTGAACCCCGTGAATATGAATGCTATAATTATCATTATCAAAAGGGCTATAAAATAAACAACAAAATGTTTGACTGCCGTACTAACACCACTAAAGCCTGTTCTTTTAAGGTATTAAGGTTATTCCCCATCAGGTATTTAATCTTATCTATGGCTTAAATATGCTAGTCAACATATCGGTGTTTTACTTTGGGAAGTATTCCTAGGAAATGGAAAAAGAAAGGAAGAATGCGCTGGAAATGGAAGAAGAAGCGAAGGAAGAGGTTAAAGAGAGCGCAGAAGAGGAGAGTCGGAGAGCTATGAGCTCTTGCGAGTATCGTCACTATTCATACTTATGGGCTTTAAAGGTGTGATAATAGAGGAGAGTCTGGACGATAAGCGTATTCTAAAGAGTCTGAAGGTTACAAAGACCGTAGTCGAAAAAGTGACCAAGGCGTTTGGTACCCCATGGCTCAAGAAGTGGACTCTGGATTATGTGGACATTCCGGAAGAGGACGTGGAACTGGTTTCAACGAGAGTGAGTAAGGTTTTATCACAGAAGCACCGTTCCTCATGGTATGCAGATTTCAAGAACGGGACTACGCATTACATAATATTCAAGAACAAAGTCTTCAAAATAGACAGGGTAAGGAGGGCAGAGTATATGAAAGCGACAAAATATGGGTTGTCGCTTGGCATACCTGCACATCAGGTCAATTTCTCTGCCAATGTGATTCGCAGGAATTTAAAAAAATCAAAGTAAGCTGATACAATGACAAAGCTCCTACTTACATCTAAGGGCCTGGATACTGAAGAAATTAGGAACAGGTGTGCCGTTTTGCTTAGGCACAGTACTCCGGAAGCAAGGATATTGTTCATTCCAACTGCAATGGAATGCAAGCAAGCGGATGAGTTCCGGATAAACCACATCAACGAATGCAGAAGACAGCTTACTCAGATGGGAATAAAGATTGGCCATATAATAACATTTGATTCGAATTCACCGCCTAACGGAAACGAGATAAAGGATATTGACGCTGTGTATGTGTGCGGCGGCTTTGCTTACTATCTTTTACAAAGGCTCAGAAGAGTCCATTTCGACAAGGATATAATAAACCTGGTAAGGAGTGGTGCCCTTTACATAGGCGTAAGCGCAGGTTCAATATTGGCAGGGCCGGACATAAGCATAGCATCATTGGTAGATCCGAACGACTTTGGTCTTAAGAACACGGTAGGGCTTAAGCTTACCCATCTAATCGTAAATCCACATTACACTCAAGAACGCGAAGCGGATATAAGGGATTTCGAAAGGAACAATAGAGTAAGCGTTACAAGGATAACCGATTCACAGGCCGTGCTGGAGATTGATGGGAAAGCCGAAATAATAAAAAGTGGAGCGGATGAGAGCGCTGAGACTGAATAAAAAAGCCGCCTTTGAAATAAGGCCCACATCCCCATTCAATTTTATCGGCACGTTCCACAAACCGTCCCGCTTGGGAGGACATATTCTGGAAAAGAAAGACGCAGCACATAGGCTGGCTTGAAAAAGAGATTGAGCTTTAGCCTGCTTACTTTCCTCCGCCCGCTATCTTGTCAAGAAGCGGATATGTCTCCATCAGCCTTTCCTGCTCAAGCTGCTGGTATACCATGTAGAGGATACCTACGGTTAGCAATATGCCCATTCCGGTGCCAACTGCCCCCGTCAGCGTTGCCATCGCGGCAAGAAGCCCCACAAGTATGCTGCCTATTATTGTTATTGTCGGGATGTACTTGTTCAGCACGTTTTCCACGATCCTCGGATCCCTTCTGAATCCTGGAATCTGCCATCCCATGTCCCCTATTTGTTCAGAAAGCGCCTTCGGGCTCTGTCCTGTCATCTCTATCCAGAACCTTCCGAATACGACGCACAATGCCACAAGGACCACCGTGTAGACAATCACGTGTATCCATTCAGGGATAAGGACTATGCCTCCCCACGGCAGGTAGAGCTGCGATGCGGATGTGGCAAGGTAGTTGAAGTATGCGCCGTAACCTCCTATTCCATAAGGCGCAGGGTACGGAGACGGGAATACCGGGGAAATCAGATAAAGTATGCCTCCAACAAGGTTTGGCGCAGAGCCTGCTCCAGTGGACTGGTAAAGCGCAAAAAACTTCGCTATCGTCGCAAAACCTCCGGTAACGTTGGCAAGGAATCTGAACCATACTGTAAAGCTAAGCTCAAGAGACGAAGCAAGTATGACTGGCAGTACGCTGACGTAAAGCAACGGTATCGGCAGCCTTCCTCCAACCCCCCTAAGCTGTTCGAATGCGAGAGGAAGTTCTACCTTCGTCTCGTAGATATAGATGCTTATAAGGAATATGAGTATTGCGAATATCAGCGGGCCAAAGGCGAGCACCGCATTTGGCAGTGCCGATGCACCTCCGTTGTGAAGCGCTGTTATCGCTCCTGGCACTATTATCGTGACCGTTCCCGCTATTATCGAGTATGAGACTCCGCTTGCTATGAAGAGGTTTATCCCTGATGTTATGCCGTACTTTGACAGCACTTCGTCGAGGTATATTATGGTTATCGCTCCTATGGCGAGCTGCAATGCGACCAGCCCCATCACGCTTGGCGATGTTAGCGGCACCGCTCCTGTAAATACATATACCATGGATTCTACAAGCGCAATCCCTATCGCTGAGACCTTCTGAAGGGTCTGGAATCTTGCCTTTTGCGCGCTGTCCTCCAGATTAAGGTTGAGTATTCCCGAACCCGCCACTAACTGGAGAATCATGCTTGAGAGTACTATCGGGGTTATACCGACGGTTATAAGGCTTCCTATCTTTCCTGCAAATACCACGCTTATCAGCTGCAGGAAAGGCTGTGAAAGGGTCTGCGTGTTGACCCCTATCGCAATCGTGGTATAAAGCATGAAATAGACGACAAGCACCACTCCCGTCCAGAGCATCTTTTCCCTAAGAGAAAGAGGTTGGCCCGGCTGTCTGATTGTGGGTATGAATGGAGCTATCTTGTCCATGAACTCTAGTGCCATAAAACCATTCTAGTATTAATCTGTATATTTTATATAAGCAGCGGTAGCTGTTGCCTTTCTCTTGCTTTTTTGCAAGTCACTTCTTTTCTTCCTTTATGTCAACAACGTATCTGCCGTTGCTGTTTCTCTCAATAGCTACCATGTCCTTCCCGAATCCTGTGGAAAGAAGCCCGTTGACGAACGAAAGAGATACGTCCACAAACTCCCTTCTCGATGTCAGGCCGTCAAACGACAGCCTCAGATGGAAAGGTTTTATGCTCTCTACCATTGGATTGCCAAAGTTCAAAAGCTTTATCGTGCGCAGTATTGTGCCTATCGCATACCTCGTCCTGTTCTTGTTCCTGAAAAGCTCGCTGCCTACTGAAACGCCTATGTAACCAGCTATGCTTCTCATATGCTCAAGGTACGTCCTGTCTACAAGAAGATTGGACGCCAGGGAATAGTAGCCCGTAGATACGTTGTCTCTTGCGGCATCCAGCCTCGCGCTGTTGCCTATATGTGTTATAAGGTTCGATATGGTGGCGATGTCTCCTCCATTCACTTCAACATTTTGCTGGGCTGAATCCGCTATCCTGAATCGGCATCGTTCTCCGTTGTTGTAAGCGCATTCGGTCTCCTGTATGTTCACCATTCTCCTTTCCGCAGCTCCCACGAATCCAGATATTATTCCTGCTTCAAAAGCGTGCAGATTCGTTCCCATGTTGACATTGGATCCCGTTTTGTGTATGTTGACCTCTATGTTTCCCGGATTTGCGGAATAGGTCACGTACTTGTAGCCCGAGGCTTCAAGGAACGATACGAGGTCAGCTATCGACTCTTCAGGGAACGTGTAATCCCTTTTCGAAGCATCAAACCTGTAAAGGTTCCTTCCTACGGATATCCCGGACCTGTACTGAAGCTCCTTGGAACTTTGGCTTACGCTTGAAAGCGCTGCGCTGAAAAGCAGGGCTTCATCAGGGACGTTCTTCGAAGCATTGCTGCTTTCTATTATGTTCCTTATCACAGTCTCCTGATAAGTAGGAACGTCTTCAAGATGTATTGGCTGATATTCATCAAGGCCAAGGTTCATCTTTTTGTTTTTAACCGTTTTCGATTTTGTGGCTGGCCTTGTTTTTGCTTTCTTCAAAGCTTTGGCTGCAGTTGTGCGTTTCTTTCTCGTTTCTCTCCTATTTTTGGTCGCCATTTTTACACCGGCTCACGCAGCCTATGTGTAGGAGTTATAGATGTTAATCGCCCTAAAAGGATTTATAGGTATGTATGATGTTCTCTAACTTGCGATATATGAAAAGTCAGCAGGAAAAAATCGGAAACACGCGAATTCCTTCGGTCCTTAAGTCCGATCATTGATCATTTCTTCCTGATCTTGCAGCTTGGTGTCGAGAGCTTGTTAAGGTAGTATCCTATTACAAGAAGGTTTATCACAAGCAATGCCACTGTGGTTGGGACCTGGTAATCATGAAAGAAGTTGTTTAGCGAGAATGCGTTTGCAGTGCCTATTATCGCCGCAAAAGAAAGCAGCAAAGGCGTCTGGCATCCGCAGCCTCCTACCAGTCCTCCAAAAAGTATGGTTGCTACGCTTACGGAATTCCCGGATACGCTTGCGGAGTTCTTCCTTGTATTGGATATGGCATACACCGATATCGTGGTAAGGATGGAAGACGTGAACACAAGGGCGTATATTAGGTATTGAGGCACGAACGTAAATATTAAGCCCCCTATTGTCTGCGCCTCTATGATGAAACTGTACACTATCCAGTAAGCAGCTATGAGCGCAATATTCAAAAGTATGTATTTTGGCTTGTATACGCTGCGTATTGTCCCGTATGCCCTGTTTAGTATATCATATGACATAGTAACAAACCTAATTGTAGTTTGAAATATAAATAATTTACCAAACCCTATACAATTGTATATGGAACAATACCTTTAAACAAGGTTTATAAAAGCATCATACTTACGTATGGCTATAATAATTTATTCAAATAGCGGCTCAAATGCTTCAAATGATTCCAAACCTTTTTAATGCCAGAGTCGAAGTATGTCCGGTGAGCATATGGCAAAGAGTTTTGCATGCAGGGATATAGGAATGTCATGCGGCTTCAAGACGAAGGCAAACGACGAGAACGAACTAATGAGAAAACGGTTAAA
>JAMCZN010000037.1 GCA_023485505.1 Candidatus Martarchaeota archaeon
ACGTTCTGTATGAGCGTTGACATCGCATCTTTCGACTCTTCATAACCGAGCCTATACATTGTCATTACCAAAAAAGCAAAAGCAACATGCTGTTCCTTCTTTCTTGTAAAATCAAATCCTGTATGGTTGTACAAAGCGGCAAGATTCCTTGCAGTATGCAATGCCCTTATCAGGCTATCCGCATCGTCGTGTATCTTATCAAGCTTATGCTTAAGGTCATCAAATTTTTCTTCACGGTTATTTTTGCCCCTCTTCAATTCCCTCTTTTTAGCCCTTGCAACTTCCTTTATTTTCTCTATCTCTCTAATCGTGTTGCTCTCGGCATAAGATCTCTCGGCTTTTCTGCGCGTTTCAATATCCTCCATCTTCTGTGCAAACATTGATTTTGGTGCTTCGCATACCTCTGCGCGTTCCTCGCATTCTTTTGGCGCTTCCTGTCGTATGGATGCGTGTTCTTTGCGCCTATGTGCCTCTATCGGGGTTGGCGCATGCTCCTCTTTTTTTGCACACTTTACTTCAATAGAAACGGTAGGCGAATCCGGATCCTGATAAAATCTAACTGTCATCATGCCTATCTTTTCCTGTGCCTTGTTGAAAATAAGCTCCATTTCCCTTCGTGTTATCGGAACATTGTCCCTGCTTTCCAGAATAACCGCGTCATCACCGGTAGTTACCGAAATATGCTGTTTCATGCCAAGCAGACCGCACAGGCCATGCAACTTATGGAAAGCCTGGATATACGCCCTGTCATTTTGGTGCCTTATCTCTATTATCCATTTATTTGCTCCGACTACCCGTACCGTCTGAGTTTGATCTTTTTTAGTCTCTGCAGTCATCTTATTCACTAGCATCAATCTTCTCGACCAGATATATATGGATTGCGGTGTGGTTTTCTGCGTGTATTGTCCGGAAATAAGGTCATCAATGCAAAGATAATACCGCGTCCAACGCCTCCTTCAACTCCACAGAAGTTGGACCAACATCTATATGTCCTCTACCTTTTACAATCACGGTCTTTGAACCGAGCTTCTGTTCGAATATATCCGAGTCTGATAACGGTACATACGGGTCATCTTCCGAGAATATAGAAACGAACCTCTTTGCCTTTGATTTTATCTCCTTCCAGTTTATCGGAGCCTGCATCCAGTGGTTCCCTATCTCCCTTTCATCATCATCTTGCATTGCCGCATCTGTAAGATGCATCCATGGTGCAACCATGATGACACCCGCGCACTTTGTAAATTTTGGTTGTTTCTCCAAAAATCGCAATATTGTCTGGCATCCAACGCTGTGCCCCACAAAAACAGTATCCGGCTCAATCCTGCCGCAGACTTCTGATAGTTTTGCAACCCAGGCATTGATCCTCGGGTGTGCCGTATCTGGCATCTCTGGCACTTCTACTACAAACCCATTCTTTTCAAGTTTGCCCTTTAGCCATGGATACCATGCTTTATCCGGTGTCCCCGCCCACATATGGACGATTATGCATTTCGGCATATGATCAACAATTAATTAGGACGGGCCCGAGGGGATTTGAACCCCTGACCTACAGGTTAAGAGCCTGCCGCTCTGGCCAAGCTGAGCTACGGGCCCGTAGCTTTAGTAATTACACACAAACTTAATTAATAATTATCCTAAACTCCACTAAAGTGCCATTTCCACCGCTTTCTTCACTTTGGTTATGTGCTGCGGCTTGCACGCCACTATAATACTTCTCTTGTTTTTGAGGATTCCCATCAGCGCGTTTACGAGCGGAGACATCTCCGTGAGCTTTCCCATAAGCTCTCCGTTTTTGTTCACCACCTGCACCTCGTCGGAATCTCCCTTGTACTGCACCTGCACTACGACGTAGTCATTCCTTCCAATATCCTTTTTCTCTATAGCGTTTGATATCTCCTCCGGTTTTATTGCGGTTTCAAGTATCTCTGGATATGCCCTTTTGAACAGCCTCCTCGATTCGAGCCCCTTTGCCAGGTCCCTTGAATCGTTCGCCTTCTTTAGCCTTGCAAGCATTTCCCAATCATTCAGTTCCTTGAGCTCCTGCGGGTCTATGGCGTTGGATTCTATGGCGTTCTCAACTGCCTTTACATACATGCCCTGCGCTATCATTATTGTGTGGTGGTAGTAAACGGATGTGAACATGCTATACCTCGCTATGAGGACGTTTTCGGCGCTGTGTATTCCAGATTCGTATACCGCTGGCGATTCCTTGTATATGGCAAGCCTCTTCTTAATGTGGGGATAGTCTATGACTCCAAACGCCACGCCGGTATAGTGCGCATCCCTTGACAGGTAATCAAGCCTGTCTGAACCAATAGCGCCAGTAACGAGCTGGCCGAGGTTGTTCCCCCTGAAGTAGTTTGCGAATCTTTTGTATGAGATGCTTTTGCTTAAAATATCCCTGAGCTCGGAGTTTGCTATCATCTCTTCTCCCAACTTTTCATGCGTGGTGTGGAGATATTTGTTCAGCAAACTGTCAGTATAATGCGAAAATGCACCGTGTCCTATGTCGTGGAGCAGCCCAACACAGTCTAGCTCCGGATTCTGCGCCTCCATAGTGTCCTTTACCACTTCCTTTGTGATCATCATGGTGCCTATCGAGTGCTCGAATCTTGTGTGGTTTGCGCCAGGATAGACGAGGTTCGCGAATCCCAATTGCCTTATGTATCTCAGCCTTTGGAAGGCCGGATTCTCTATTACGTTTGCCTCAACTTCGCTCGTCTCGATATCTCCCAACAAAGGGTCAGTTATGTGCAGTTTCATGGATAACACTCCCGCTCGCTTTCATGTTCGCCACTACTATTGTGGAAAGTATTACGGCATCAAGTGCAGAGCACCATTCACAGATATGCCCTATTATGGCCATTGACACAACTGAATAAAGCAGTGCGCCAGCAGCGGCTATTGACCAGAAGAACCTGACGTCGTTGGACTTCTGTATCATCGGTATTGCAAGCAGCATTAGTATGAACCCAAGGGCAGACAACGGTATTCCAAGTATGCTTGAATACGGGCTTGAAAGCACATCTCCACAATTGAATATCCCGTTTGGCGGGCATACGAATACGCTCGGATTGAATATGTCTACAGTTTCATACGCCGCTATAATGAGCCCCAATATCACCAGAACATAAAGTATCTTTCTCCTTTTGTTGACATCCATCAGATCAGGCCCTTTTGTTTTGCAAATCTTTTTATCTCCATGTCAAGTCCGCCGCCCTTCGGCGCAAGGTCGTAGGACACCTGCGCTATCGGTTTGTTGACCTTGATTAGGTTTTCAAGTATTGTGGGGGTCGCTGAAACCACGCTGTCGCAGTCCGCTGCGTCTATCGTCTTCTTTAGGTCGTTTATCTGCTTTGGGCTGTATCCCATTGCAGGGAGCTCCTTGTCAAGATAAGGGTACTTTTCAAACACGTCCTTTATCGTGCCGACCGCGTACTTCTTCGCGTCGACGAACTCGGCAGCCATGTAATCCCGTGCGGCTATGGTCCCTGCCCCGAAAAGCATCTGGCCATGCGTTATTGACGGTCCGTCTTCCACTATAAGCACGCGCTTGCCCGTTATCAGCTTAGGCTTGTCCACCTTTACTATCGAATTCGCATAAAATATCATTGCTCCTTTGTTTATGCTTTTCAGGTTCTTTACTACCTTGTCGAGCTGCTCCTTTGTGGCAGAGTTCACCTTGTTTATCAGCAATACGTCCGCCATCCTTGCGCATATCTCTCCAGGGTAATAGTCGAGCTCGTTGCCTGCCCTCAACGGATCGGCTACCGTTATCATGAAGTCCGGCTTGAAGAACGGGGCGTCGTTGTTTCCGCCATCCCATATCACTATGTCGGCTTCCTTTTCTGCTGCCCTGAGTATCTTCTCATAGTCAACTCCGGAATAAATAGTAAATCCGTTCCTTATGTGCGGTTCATAGTCCTCCCTTTCCTCTATTGTGCACTTGTATTTGTCCAGGTCTGATAGCTTAGTAAAGCGCTCCACCATCTGTTCCTTAAGGATCCCATAAGGCATCGGATGCCTTACTATGACGACTCTCAATCCGAGCTTCCTAAGAAGCGTAGACACGTATCTTGTCGTCTGGGTCTTTCCGCTTCCTGTCCTTACCGCGCATATGGCGATTATCGGCTTTGTGGATTTTATCATGGTATGTTCCGGGGACAGCAGCCAAAAGTCCGCCCCGTTTGCGTTGACTATGCTGCCTATGCTCATAACCCTATTGTAACTGAGGTCGCTGTAAGACAGTATGCAGGCATCTACCTTATGTTTTTTTATGAGCTGCGGCAGTTCGGATTCATCATGGATCTTTATCCCGTTGGGATACAGCCTCCCCGAAAGCTCCTTCGGGTACATCCTGTTTGTTATGAATGGTATCTGCGTTGCTGTAAACGCAACAACGTTATAATCCCTGTTATTCCTGAAAAGGACGTTGAAATTGTCAAAATCGCGCCCAGCTGCCCCGATTATGATTATGTTTTTCCTCTCCATAAGGAACACCAGAGGATTATACTGAACAAATTAACCTTTTATTGCTTTCTAGGCTAAAGAGAGGTGTGTAATAATGCCATATGTGATAATAGACACAAGTTCAATACTATTCGGTTTCAAGTATCGCAAGGATGTGTTCGATATTGCCAGGTACAAGCTTACCGGTTCAAAACTGATGATTTCCCGGGGTGTATTGCGCGAGCTCAACCGTCTAAGCCAGAACAAGGGCAAAAAAGGGGCAACCGCAAGGGCTGCCCTGTTGACAATAAAGTATAAAAAGATTGAGATAGATAATAATAACGCAGTTGTAGACAAGTGGATACTATCAGTGGCAAGAAAGCTTGCTGGTCCAGTGGTAATAACCAATGATACGGAACTTTCAATGAGGCTCAAGGCCCTTGATGTCAAGTGCCTGAAGCTCACAAGGGATGGTCTTCTAAAATAAATGTTTCATTTTCTATTTGGTGATGAATTGTACAAAAGGTATACTATAACAGACATGTTCAAGCTGCCTCCAGAGCATTTCGGCGACAAGCTGGAAGACATAGCGGCAGAGATACTAAGGAGGAAATATGAGGGGTATGTGGACAAGGAGATGGGGGTAATAGTATCGGTAACCGAAGTATCTGAGGTAAGCGACGGGATGATATATCCTGGCGATCCTGCTACGCACCACACCGCAAAGTTCGATGTGCTAACATTCATGCCAGCGGTCGAAGAGGTTGTGCCCGGAGAGGTATCAGAACTGGCAGAGTTCGGCGCATTCGTAAGGATAGGCCCTATGGAGGGGCTGGTACACGTCTCTCAGATAGCGAACGATTTCCTCTCTTTTGACAAGAAGGTGCCCGCCTTTGTATCAAAGAAGAGCGGCAAGAGTCTCAAGAAGGGCGATACCGTGCTTGCAAAGATATCTACGGTAAGCATGAAGAAAACCGTAAAGGATTCAAAGATAGCACTTACAATGAAGCCTGACGGACTCGGAAGGCCAGAATGGATAACCGCCGAAGCAAAGAAGGGCAGAAGGGACGATAAGGGCGGCAGCGGCAGGAAGGGGAGCAAATAAATATCTGGAATAAAATAAGAATGTGATATTATGGAAGGAAAAGTTTGCAAGAAATGCAGATTGGTAATAACCCATGGGGACAAATGCCCGCTCTGCGGAAGCAGCGAGCTCACCACCAAGTGGAGCAGCTACGTTATAGTGCTCAACGCGGAGAAGTCGGACATAGCGAACAAGATAGGGGCAAAGGTAAACAGCACCTTCGCGCTCAATATAAAGACCTGATCCTTTCTGTTTCTTTCTTTTTTACTTTTTAGGCTACTTTTTAGAATTCAGCATCGAAGATGTTTAGCTGGCCGTTAGTCGATACCGGCTCTTTAAGCCTTTCAGCGTCTTTCAGGGTAAAGCCGTATACTCCCTCTTTGAAGAAGCCTCCCCGTTCATCAAGATGCCTGTGCTTGTCCGTCATGAAGCCCTTCTTGGTAAAGTATCTTTTCACTCCGTATATGTGCGCCCTTCCGACTACCGCGCCGTTCACCATGCTTTTGTGGTCGAATCCAAACCTCTTGCAGGCCTCTATATCCGGGTTCTTTGATGCGTGTATGTATACCCAACCCCTGTAGTTCGTGTTCCAGGGCCTGAGCTCTATTTTTTTCTTGCCAGAAACAACCAGTTCAGCAAACGGTTGCTTCAATGATATGCATTTTCCCTTTCTTTTCTCGGTCGCCATTTTACTCACCCAATCGCAAATCGTCATTCATCCGCTTTTTCCGTGTTCTTTGGTCTAAGATACTGCTCCTTTACGTTTACCTCGTCAACATTCTCGAAATATGAGAAGATGGATGCTATGAAGCTGGCCCTTCCTATGAAGTAATCCGCGTTCTTGCTTACCTTGTTGTCATATGACAGCTCTACTGCCTTTCCTTTCTCCGCGACTTCGCTCGGCTTTACGCCATAGCTCCTAGATAGCGCATCGATCTTGTCCTTCGTTGCGGTAAGCTGCTTTGTCACCTTTATCTCATATGTGACCGTCTTTCCTGCAAAAGGGTGGTTTGCGTCGATTACCACTCTTCCAGAGTTGACGCTCTTCACAGTGGCCGTTATCTCGTCAAGCTGCACTCTCATTCCCGGCCTTGGGTTTATGTTCCTTTCTTTGAACTCCGCAAGCGGCATTACCCTTACGAGGTCCTCGTCCCTTTCCCCATAAGCGTCATCCGGATTGAACGTGAACTTCTTTGCGTCATTTACATTAAGGCCCCTTACCTCCTTGTTAAGCCCTTTCAACATTCCTGGCGAACCAAGGACGAAAAGCACCGGTCCGTAAACCATCTTCTGGTCGTAAATGTTGTTGTCGCGTGCTGTCTTCTCGTTAGTCGTAGCGAGAACCGATTTGTCGCTGTCGTCCCACATTGTGTACTCTATTTCTAGGAAATCTCCATCTTTGAAGGTCATGATATTACCTGTTGATTCACAAGCAATTAAAACAGTCAGATATATAAAGGCTTTTCAAGAAAGATTTTACGACTAATTTTGAAATTGAAATCGGGATTAGTATAGATAGGTAATCATCATGTCTATGGATTCAAAACGCAAGAACATAATAATAATCATAGTTACGTTGGTATTCGCAGCGGCATTCATAAGCTCGTTCGCATCTCTCGGAAACTTCGGCAGCACCACAACCACAGTGCCCGCAAATTCCACAAAGACATTCTTTGTTACCGGTTCCGCAAACGCAGTTGTCAGCGGTTATGGATACTCTGCTTATGTTGGTGTGAATTCCAATTCCACTGATGCGGTGGTGGCGAATGTACTCGCGAAACTGGAAGCCAACGGCTCAGTAAGCGACTACTACTCGCAAGGCAACGGGTACGAGGTGCTCTTTTCATCAATGACGCCGTATCAGCTCCAGCAACTGCTCAACATATCAAAGGCAAACACGTCCGCGTATCTAAACGCGACTTCGTTCGTGCATTTGCCCGTTAGCATACCTATAATATACGGAGGCCAGCAGTTCAGCATCCAGATACCTCAGACAAACTATTCGTTGGGTGTCACACCGCTCCTGCCTGTCAACTCCATAGTTGGTGTTTCGATACATGCCCTTGTTACCGGAAACGGCACGGTATACAATGGAAACTTGCAGCTTACCCTTTTGAAAAAGCAGTGAAGCAATGGACGAGAAGATAAAGTCGATAATACCAACGTAACTATGATTATTAT
>JAMCZN010000031.1 GCA_023485505.1 Candidatus Martarchaeota archaeon
CGTCCTTGCCCCCTTTTCTTCATGTGCTTTATGTTGGACCTCTTTACAAGCGCTATCGTGAGCAGAATCGCGACCAATAGATATATAATAATACCAACAATCACGTTCGAGTACTGGAGATAACCAAGCAGCACCGCAAGCAAAAACCAACTTAGCAATGCAAAACCAAATGCTATGTTCCCGAACTTTTTGACACTTGCTATAATTACGAAAAGGAAAACGGTATCTATCACCATGGCGAGCGGCACTATGCTTGCAGAACTAGCAGCAAATTGGGGTGTCTGCGTCCAGCCTATGAAAAGCAGCGATACAAGTATGTTTGAAGGAAGGTTTCCGAATATTCCACCAATCTTGGATCCGAATTTCTCGGCTATTATTGTCACTGCAGTTATCCATATGCCAGCGACTATGAATGAGAGCAAGATTCTCCCGATAAGAAAGTCCATACTCTTAATCTATAATATAAAGCCTTATTATATTATTGTTCAGAGTGTCGCGAACCCAATATCTATACAAAACGGTTCAAATCCTTTTGAGCACTGCTTTATTACACATATCCTCCTGATATTAGCATGGTTTATAAACCCATACATAAGCAATAGTATTGATAGTTGCCATAGTGGCGATAGCATGGTCCTTTGGAAAACTGGCAAATACAGGTCACAGTCAGCAATGGAATATCTGATGACCTATGGTTGGGCAATCCTTATCATTGCCGTAGTCCTTGGCGTGCTGTTCCAATTGGGTGTTTTCAACGGGTCAAACTTCTCCAGCGGGGTATGTTTGCCAATATCGGGGTACCTGTGTTCAAACCCGCTTCTTTCTTCAAGCGGAACGCTATCTATGACGTTTGGGTATCAGGGGCAGAATTTTACAGTGGATGGATACTCGTGTTCCAGCTCGGCGCAGGCCCCGTCCAGCAGTTCCTTTACGTCGTCCGGAACCAGTAAGCTTCAGCCCGGGCAGGAGGAAAGCATAACCGTTAACTGCCCAGTTTCGTCAGGTGCGGTTATCGGCACTCCATTTTCGGGATATCTCTGGATAGAGTACAATCAAGGGGGCAAGGACGATCTCATAACACAGTTTGCGTCGATACAAATTAAAGTCGATACTAATCAGGTATTTGGCGCCGGCTGCAGCGGCACAGTATTGGAGTATGTGCCCATAAGCATCGACAATACAAATACCGTAGACGCAACCCCATCAACTCAACACTCAACCTCTCAAGCAGTTGCTTAGCGTTGATACATCGCCATATGGGGCCAATACCTTTTCTGATTTGAGCAATGCGTGTTTCAGCACCGGGCCGAACGGTTCCGGTTCAGAACTGCAAGCGTGGGTTGAGAGCATCTCCGGCACCACCGCTACCGTGTGGGTCGAGCTTACGAGCTCTATTCCGGCGTCTGGGACTCAGAACATATACATGAATCTCATGGCGGCGAATGACATATCTAGTAGCGGACCAATAGGAGAGGCACCTACGTTATCGGCAACATATGGCGAATATGACAATGGCGCCAGCGTGTTCAGCTTCTATGACAATTTTGCCGGATCTTCACTCAGCAGCCTATGGTCATTCGTGCAGACCGGCGGCTATGGCAGTTATGTCGTAAACAATGGGATAACACTCTCTTCATCTTCGGGTTCTGGATGGGTAGGACCCGGCATATTATCGACATCAACATTCAATCCCGCATCAAGCGTTGAAGATATCCACGCCACGGGCATAAGTGGAAGCGGGGATTTTGCCGAGGACTGGATATATCCCGCTCCTACCAACTCATGTGCCGGAGCGAATGGATTGGACTGCTCCGTGCCTGGAGGGACCACAGAGGGCTACGCCATGATGTACAGGATCTGGACAGGCACCTGGGCGTTTCAGGGATACGGTCCAGGCGGAGTTGATAATCAAAATGAGCAGGGATGCAGTGGGGCAACGCCGCCAACCTCTCTGGAATGGAACCCCTCTTTAGCGACTGTAGAAGAAGGGCTCCAGAACTACAACGGTTGCCTATCCGGTCCATCAGCGGCAGATGCGCCTATGCAAAATTCATATGTGTTCGTAGTCGTGCAGTATGATCCTACATCGGTTACTGTCCAGTGGGTCAGGGTACGTGCAATGCCGCCAGGCGGCATGATGCCGAGTCCGACTTTAGGCTCTCCCGTAATGGGATAAGCTTTGTTTTAGCCTGAAGCTCCGCTGTCTCCTGTCCTTATTGTCGTGTTTGAAGGCTGATTCTCTATTGTGGATGTGTTTGCCCATGTGTTGGTTGCATCATGAGAAGATATGATAATGGTGCAGGTATCTTGTATGCAGGCGCAGCTTGTCGGCATGTCAACTATGTACATCGGACATACGTGCGAAGTGTTTTCAGTGCTCTGGTTGTAAGCGCTTTTGTACTGGCCGACATATTGTGAGTTAATGCATGCGCTTTGCGATGGGAGGCCATTTTGGCAGTATGTGGTCGGCACCTCTATGCACTGGCTTGACGTCGTACATTGCGCATAGGACTTATTCAACCAATCAGGGTATGTTGAAGCCTTGATATTGAGCCCATCTGCTCCGGAAACATTGACGCTCACTGACACATTTGCTCCGCTTTGGCTGTCTCCGTGTGTGGCATTTACCGTGACTGTTGCGTTTATATCCATGTTTTCGTGGCGGGTGCCGTTTCCAGATATGTCCCTGAATATCTGGTTGGATTCGTTTGCGATTATCGTGCCGATTACGCTTGTGTTGACGGTACCGGTGGCATTGCAGTCCATCCAGTTGTCCGCTTCGCCCATGCACGTAACATTGCTGCTTTCGTGGTGGTTAAGTCCTACCTCGTGTATAGTTACATTTGATGTGAGGTTTGCCGTCACGTTTGCTATGCCCGATTCATTCTCTATTATGATGAGCCGGTTTGGCGTGTGTATGACCATGTGCGGTGAGTTTGCAGTCCCAACTACTAGTATGCTTGCATTGGAGTGGTTGCTGTGGGATTCAACCTCAAGGCTGTCGTTCTGCGGCACGTAAGTGTTGCTGCTGATATTTCCGTTTAACCCCATTCCGAAGTCCTCGTGGGTGTCCTCTCTGCCTATTCTCTTTACCTCTATTATGTCATTGCTTGAGAGGTTGAGTGTTGAGTTGGAATATTTGTCCAGGTTCATTACAGGTAACAATATGATTTTGCCATTTCCTGTGAAGTGAAGCGACTTTGCAAGGTTCACATCAATGTTCACCCAATTCGTCTGGTTTCCGCTTATGTTGAACTTTCCGAATATCATGAACTTTGAGCTTGGCAAGAAGACCTGTGTCATTGTCCCGTTTACGGTAGCGGTGGCGTTCGTAACGGTAAGAACTATCTCATCATAGTTGCCACTTGAGAGGTTCGCCCCCGCAAGAAGCGCAGATGTGTTCCTCAGATCAACTAGGTTGAAAGTCCTGACTTCATTGCTTCCCATTAGTGCATATGACTTGCCAGTGGTTGTGCTGTGCACATATACCGCATCTACGGTAAGGTTAACCGCGCTTATCGAGGATACTGTTGGCGAGTCCGATACGCTGAATACTGTCGTGCCTGAAGGTATTGCTCCCGGGGCAAGCGCCTGCTGCGCGTTTGTTGCATTCAGCGTGTTTGCATTTCCTGTGTTGCTGAGCAATGGCAATGCGGCATATATCGCTGCGAGGATTATCGCTATTGCCGCTATGACCATCACATTCTTGAATAATGCGCTGGAAACCATTGTCCTTTGTGGCGTCTTTATTGGTCCGCCTCCATGGAATTCCGGATTTATCTCATAATACTTCCATTTTACGATAAACGGGTTATGCACCTGTCTTATTGCATTCATATTGAGGAGTTCGTGAAGATGCTGGTCGACGGTGGAGGGCGCTAGGTTTAGCTTTTGGGAGAGTTCTGTCAGCGTCATCTTTTTTGAGCCAAGCATGTCAAGAATCTTGTTTTTTGTGTCACCGGTTCTTGCCATAAAATCATCAATTTTACTATTTAACTTTGGTTTTTAAAATAGGCTGGTAAATAAGCTAGTTTTAGGATATGCCAAATCAATATATTCCGATAATACATTTAAGTCGATAATCCACATAAATAATTTTACCGTAATATTTAAATATTTATTCTTATATAAATATATGTAATCAAGTAAAAGTTGATTACATGGTAAAACATAGATACTGCCATTTCAGGTACTTTTTTGTCGTTTCACATGTGTTGGTGCCGGTATTATTTCTGTGCATGTTTCTGATAAGAGATACTTATTCTGCAAGTTTTGGTGTGCCGTTGCTTCAGGCAACGTCAGAGCTTTATCAGGTGCATAATGCGCTATCACAGGTAGGCCCTGTTTTGAGCACAGTGCTGTTTATCTTGGCCGGAATTTTCTATGCCGTTGGGCAAATGCTGCCTCCTGACAAGAAGGCACAGTTCCATGCTACTGCGATCAACATAATAATAGGTGCCATAGTTGTCGCGGTATTGAGTGTAGCGTCAACCTCACTGGCATCCGCCTCTACGCATCTGATTAGCAACTTCACCTCAAATTCCACAAATTCATTGTAGTGTTTTGATGTATTCCATGCTAAATGGTTATGAAATGGCCGTAACGGTAATCGCCATAATGATCTCGATATCCGGCATAATACTCGGCATAGGATATGCCGCTGATGACAGAAAGCTCAAGGGCATAGGAAGGGACGAACTTTTCCAGTCTGTGATAAATGGTATAATAGTAGGGAGCCTTTTTGGGCTTTTCAGTTCACAAGGGGTTGTAACGGCTTCGATAAACCAGATAATGAATTACAGCGGCGCCTCCTCTTCGTGCTCTGAGGGGGTTACCTTGCCGGGATAGATGTGCCATTGGTGTCGAGCAACGGCGCACTGCAGTTTGCATATTCATATCTGACGAGCACGTGCCCAATAATCATAAACGGAACGTCGTACCAATCGCTATTCAGCACCGTACTGTCTTTGCTGGAATCTACAAGTTTGGTTTCGGCCATAGTCGGTCTCCTCTCATCGGTGAAGATAAGCCTGATAGTATCAATAGGATTTGCGCAGGCCCTCCAGCCGATACTCGCTGTGCTTAACTTTGTCGATGAAGCACTTATATTCATACTGTTTGGGATAACCGTGCAAAGCGCCCTGATGCTTTTCATATCTGCTACATTTGGGATACTGTTGTCTGTAGGGATAGTGTTGCGTGCGTTTTATCCTACAAGGAAGCTTGGAGGAGCCATAATGGCCATAGCAATAGCCCTATTTACCGTATTTCCACTAAGCTACCTTCTTGATGCTCAGATGACCTACTCGTACAACACGTATTCTAATTATGCAATATCCAATTACACTAACAGTCTCAATTCACTTTCAACAAGTGGCTCCGATTTCCTGAACAATACACTTTCATCGTATGCTGGTGCGAGTACGACTAACTCGCTGTTGCATTTACCCATATCTCCCATAGTTTCGGCTACAACGTTCCTGTTTTCTGTTGTGGACAATGCGAAGGAGATGATGGCGAGCATGACGTATGTGATATCTGAACTGATAGTTGAGGTGCTGTTCTTCCCTGCGTTTAGCCTGACCCTGACCATAATATCGATAAGGGAGCTTGCAAGGCTTCTCGGATCTGAGATAACCTTTGATCGCTTCAATATGATTTGAAATTGGTATTCATGAATGAAATAGTGCCGTATGTGGCCATATCGACTTCATTGTTGAGCGCCCTCGCCAGCCTAGCCACCCTTAATCCAATACTGATAGCACTGACCGCAACATTGTCATTTGCCTCGTTATTCGTGTACAAGCTTTGGTATGTAGTTGAAGCCGTCCTATTCAAGCATACAAACATAATCCAGGTGTTTGACGGGTATGAACTAAGCGATGATAGGCTTTCTGCAATGAGGCATGTTGGCGGAAGCGCCAGTGCAACTGCTGCGGCAATAATATATGCGGGAAAGGGCGATATCGACAAATCAAAGCTGGAAAATATCATAACACATGTCAACTTCCCTTTCAAGTTTTCGATGCAGGTAGAAATGCTTCCGTTGGAGAAGCTGGTCAACAGGCTCCAGACTAAAAGGAGCGAGAAGGAGATAGCGCTTTCTAGGATGGGCAGCAACGCAAGCAATCTTGTTAGGATCAACCAACTGAAAAGGGAGATAGAGCAGATAGAGAAGGACATAAAGAGTATAACGACGGGGGAAACGCCGCTTAGAATCGCATACTACATATTTGCCACTGCCGTAGCCGATAGCACGTATGGCGCACAGGAGCGTGCAATTTCCAGAATTAGGGAACTATCAAGTCAATTTGACGCAGTGCTTGGTTCAAGGTCAAAACAGATAGGCGGTGATGAACTTTTGCACCTGTTAAAAATCGACAGCTATATGGTGTATTAATGGGCATACATTCATTGTCAAACTCCATGCATGCCATATCTAACATATCGATAATAAACGTGGATGAGCCCGAACCGAAAGAAGACACCGGCGTGTATATAGGAAAGACGATGGTATACAGAATACCGTTCTTCCTAGATTCGAGCCTGCTTGTTAATCCACACATATCCATAATAGGGATGACTGGTTCTGGAAAGACGTATTTCCTAAGAGGCTATATCACAAGGAAAGTCCTTTATCAAAATTCGAGCCTTTTCATAATCGACTGGAACGGGGAATATGATGAAACTATAAGATTTTTGGGAGGCGAAATAACTAAGTACAAAAGCAACAGCAAGATCGATTATTTACTGCTCAGGGATGGAGTCAATAGCATCAATCTGGCCCACCTGGATAACGACCGCGAAAGGATGGTTGCGGCGAACACCATAGTAAATTCAATAATAGAGGCGATGCATGGCATGCCTATTGGAGACAAAATGGAAAAACTGATTGTCTTGGATGAAGCGTGGAAGATGCTCGGCGAGACCAAGCTCCTTTCCCAACTTTTCAGGGAAGGAAGGAAATACAACTTCAGTGTAATAATATCTACGCAACTGGCCAAGGATATAGCCAACGATACGATAGCCAACTCGGGGTCCATATTCATATTCAGGTTACAGAACAGCGATGATTATTCGTTACTGGTTGATGCCGGCATAATATCTCCAACCAACAAGAATACGATATCCGGACTGAATGTTGGGAGCTGTATGTTAAGATTGGCGTACAAGAGCGAAAACCTACATAAAAACTTTTTCATAAAAAAGGTAGACGGTTTCTCTATTTATGCTTATACTATAGCTGGTGATGGCATGCAAATAAGCGTATCAAACCAAAAGTTTCAAGAAATAACAGACAGGGCGTTCAAGGACAATCTGATAAGGGGCAAGGTCATTGAGTTTATCGAATCCAACGGAAGGAGCGTGGACTTAAAGGGCTTCATAGCACTGTTGATTAGGTTGGGCATATGTAGAGGTGAGATTGTCGTGTATCTGAGGCTCCTAGGTGCAAATGATACCGACATTATGCTGGCATATAGGGACATCTCAGGTTTGGGTGTCATTTTGCAGGACGGGTGTAATGATGGATAACCTCTACTCGACGATTAGAATTAACGTAACTTTGAAAGGATGCGTGAATTT
>JAMCZN010000015.1:0-7313 GCA_023485505.1 Candidatus Martarchaeota archaeon
AAATCAAAATCCAAGCCGAATGAGCTTCTTGGCCTTCCCCTTGCGCGCTTTGCAGGGGACTCTATATTAAGCTTGTTGTCTTTCAATACCACCTTCCTTATGGTAGGTGCCATGTTCTCTTTCTGGGCTGGTTTGCTAGGCTTCGGTTTTGATGACTTGGCCTTGCTCTTGGGCTTGGATTTTGATTTTGTTGCCATTTTATTTCACCTGTTTATGAAACATGAAACGTATATGGGTCCGTCACTTTGAGAATGCTCCCTCTCGTCGGAATCACACAATTAAATTTTTAAATATTACCTAAAACAAGTAATACTATTGTGAATGAATAGATATTTAAACCTTTCGGTCAGTTTTCAGTCGATACGGTCAGGATTGACGCATATGTTAGAATTGCTTGTTTTTGGTCTTGCTGTGAAGATCGATTCCGTCTTTTCTGAGCATGTCAAGCATTGGCATTGCATAGCCAGGATCGCGCACAAGCCTCCATATCGCGCGTTCCGCCATGCCTGCTCCTCTCAGATTGGACGGGTGGTGTTTGTCCTGTGGACTTTCGGCATTAGCTTCTGTTCTCATAGGATACACTATGCCGTTTCAGATATTTATAATGTAACAAACCTTCAGGTTTTCCCTTCAAAAACGAAGTAGTCTTCAGAGTTGCGATACGGCCATACGTCTGGTCTTTTCAAAGAGCGCTTGTACTTTCCAAGGATATCTTTTGTGTAACTCATGCCGCCATCGGTTATGACACCCATTAGGCGGAATTTCTCGTGCTCATTGAATAGTTCTCTTGCCGTGCCATGATAATTGTTTGCCACTATGAAATCCACTCCTGCCATTGCCCCAAGCACGATGGAGGCGCGTATTGACGGGTTTGACAGTATAAGAAGCGAGAAATATCCGGGCTTAAAGTCCTTTATGTCCTGGCATACGGCGTTGAACCCATCAGCCTTGAGCCTCTTTACCGCTTCCTCGTCCATATCAACGAAAGTTGTTCTTTCTTTGCCAAAAACAATCCCTGGAGAAGCATCAATACCCGAGCATGGATATAGTACAAGGCCCGGTTCGCACACCTTTTGCCTGAATGTGCTAAGGTGCGGGACCAAAAACGAACCTAATTCCTGTTCCATCACATTGAATTTTTGAATGGAGGCATTGGGAAGAACACTAACGTCTATTGGCGTTAAGTCATTCTCTGAAATGCCGTATTCCTCCATTATTCTTGCATTGGCTTCCGCTTCTGTTACCGCTCTTGGCTTTACAGGAGCTGGCTTACGGGATAAAGATAAGGCGCCTTTCATACCATAACACTCGTTTCAATGCGTTGGTTAATTGCTGTCCTCCTTCCTACCAAGCGCATTTCTTATCGTAGGATCTATAGCGTAAAGGGCATCCACAACAATGGCTTTTACTACCATGGTTGCGGTTTCGACGTCACGCACCTCTGGAGACAGCTGCTGTATGGATACGAAGCCATCGTATATTGGAGCCACTTCAAACGTGATGCCTCCCTTTGATATTTCAAAGTTGTTTGGCCCTGTCTCATTGACCATAAATCCTTTGTCTATCAATCTGCTTTCTAGCTGCTTCCTGTTTAGACCGACCTGCCCCATTGCAGTATATGTTACCTCTCCAGAACTCCATGTGCTCTGTGTAAGGTCAAACTTTCCCACTTTTACAGTATCTTGCTCTACGGACTGTGGCTTAAACATTCAAATCACATATAATATTATGAAAATCCAGATATTTATAGGTAGGGATTCGGGAAAACCGCAGCGCTTGGAAAGCTATAAATATTTAAATAAATCAACTATGCTACTGCTACCAAGCCGTGGGATAAGTGAACAATAGAGATGCAATTGAAGAGGTACTCCTGAACCTCTTGCCAGGAGAACGGATAGTGCACAAAACAAAAGCGGGCGTATTTTCTTCTAGCAGAAGCATTCCAACATCAAGGATAATAGCTACGGACAGGAGGCTCCTAATAGTAGACACCAGAAACCCTTTCAAAAGCTCCACGGAAGCCGTATCTTACGATAGCATCGACTCCATACACGTAACAAAGGGAATGTTCCCCAAGCTCATCCTCAAGACGCAGAACCATATGATACCAATAACATTTAACAGCAAGGCCCAGGCAGTATCCGCATTCAGCATACTTAGCAGGCAGATAGAGCTTTCGAGAAACCAGGGGATTGTTGACTACGAACCTGTACCCATCATAAATGCTCAAGAGGAGGACATAGCCCCAAACACATATTATAGGCAGCAGGATGCCATTGAGGATATTAACGACGGTAACGGAAGCAATGCAACGCCAACAACGCCGAACATACAAAACGTCCCAAATATCCCGAACATTTCAACCGCACAGCCAAGCATGCCGACAATACCGATAACTACTAGGATACTAAACATCGCATCGAGCGGTTCCAATGCGATCGCATCCCTTGGTTTGGGTGCGGCAAACTATGCAATTGAAAGGATAAACTCCCTGAAAAACTACAATAGATACAATATTTCAAATGCAAACGGAAACAATGCCGCCAACACGAACCGGCAACTTCCTCCGGAGGCATTCGGCAACAGCGTAATAACCACGCAAACACAGACAAACGGACATTCATCCAACTTGTATATGATGCAAAAAGACTACCAGTATGCAAGCAGCGTGCCATACACCGGAAAGGAACCGGTAAAGGTTAATTATTATTCCGAATGGAAGCAGCCGCTCACTTATGGGGTCGAGGCTTCTGGAGACTCTTTCTATCAGCAGCCAAAAGATGAGGAACGGCAATTCATACAGCAGACAAAGCCAAGCGGAAATGGAGGGCTTGGATGGCATCCGGACAAAGACATGAAAATTTTCACAGTAAGGCAGGTAAGGAACAGGATACACAACAACTATCTCTTGCACAACAAATCCCAGATACTGGCAGAGGAGGAAGCGAAACTGGGCAATATGCTTGCCACTATGGGAAAGATAATGAGTGAAATGAGCCTGAAGCTCGTGAAAGATGGCGCAAAGAGGATCAATGAAAAGGTTGCAAAGCTAAACATACAAAAGCCCAAGCCATTTAATACCTTAGACGGAAATACCTGATTATGGACATTCTCAGCATAAAGGGAAAATTGCCATTTGAGATAATAGAATCGGTACTCTCAAGGGGCATCACGTCCTTTACCCCGCCGCAGGAAGCCGCGATAGAAAAGGGCCTGCTTTCCGGAAAAAACCTTATAGTGGCGGCCCCAACTGCAAGCGGAAAGACGCTTATCGCTGAAATCGCATGCGCAAACACAATACTCGGGAAGGGTAAAAAGTCGGTTTATATAGCGCCAATGCGGGCATTGGTGATGGAAAAGTTCAACGAATTCAGGGCGGCTTATCCTTACATAAAGACAACGGTCTCAATAGGGGACCTTGATTCGGGAGACCGCGGGTTTGGAAATTACGACATGCTTTTTGTGTCTACTGAAAAGTTTGACAGCCTTTTAAGGCACGACATAAACTGGCTCGACAAAGTGGGTTGTGTGATCTTCGATGAGATGCATATGCTGGGCGAGCCGTCGCGCGGACCTACGTTGGAGATACTCATAACAAAGATGCTGAACAACCCGAACACGCAATTGATAGGATTGAGCGCCACGATAGGCAATGCGGGCGACCTTTCAAAATGGATAAATGCGGAGCTTATAGAAAGCGATTACAGGCCCGTAAAGCTCAAAAGAGGGGTGGTCTATGACGGAGTGGCGTATTGCCAGGACCAGGATGCGGGCAAGGTGGTTGACGAGGACCTTTATGGCGCAAGCAAGATTGCGGAGATACGGGTGCTTGAAGATACTTTGTCAAAGTCAAAGCAGCTCCTGATTTTTTACTCTACAAAAAGGAATGCTGAAGCGGGAGCAGTGAAGCTTTCGTATTCTACAAAGGAGCTCCTAAGCGCAACAGAAAAAGAGAAGCTGGACGAAGTCGGCAACAGGGTATTGAATGCGCTTGAAAGGCCAACCGAGCAGTGCGTAAAGCTTGCATCGTTGGTGAAAAACGGGATAGCGTTCCATCATGCGGGGCTTACAAACGTGCAAAGGAACATGATAGAAGATTCGTTCAGGAAGGGTCTGATAAAGGCGATATGCTCCACCACGACATTGGGGCTTGGCGTCAACCTGCCGGCACACACCGTCATCATAAGAGACGTGACAAGATTCGATGGTGGAGTAAACGAAAGGATAGGCATAAACGAGGTCCTCCAGCTCTTTGGAAGGGCAGGAAGGCCGAAATACGACACAGAGGGAAGAGCGTTCCTCATTGCGGCATACAAGGACAGGGTCAATGAACTTTACAAACGGTATCTTGACGCGAAGCCAGAACCTATAGTGTCGAACCTTGGAATAATACCTGTGCTGCGCACACACATACTTTCATTCATCGCCGAAGAGTTCCTGAACAACAAAAGGAGCATCAATGGATTCCTGGAAAGGAGCTTCTACGGCTACCAATATGGAGACAAGAAACACATAGCGCACGTGGTCGATGCGGTCGTAGATGAGCTGCGCGGATTTGAGTTTGTGGAAGAGGTTGACAGGGGAGTCTACAACGCCACAAAGCTGGGCAAAAGGGTGAGCGAACTTTACATAGACCCGCTTTCAGCTAGATGGATGCTCAACTGCATGGAAAAGGACAATGACACCATAGGCATGCTCTACATGATTTCGAACACTCTTGAGATGAGGCCTTACGCAAAGGTCACTGAAGAGGCGGAAAGCATGTACGCGGCATACAGGTACATACACGGGGATGAATACATCTTTAATGAAATGGACAGGATGGATTACGGTTATTATGACCCTGTAAGGGCTTTCAGCACGGCGCTGCTCCTAAAGGACTGGATGGATGAAAACAAGGAGCAGGACATAATGAAAAAATATTTGACAACACCCGGAGAGATTTATTCGAAGCTGTCGAATGCGGACTGGCTCATATACTCCGCCATAGAGCTCGCAAAACTCTCCCACGTAAAGACACACGAGATGATAAACATAAGGGTAAGGCTCAGATACGGCATAAAGGAGGAGCTGCTTGACCTCGTAAGGCTTGAGCAGATAGGAAGGGTCAGGGCAAGGCTCCTTTATATAAATGGCATAAAAAGCGTAGCCGACATAAGGAAGAATCCCGAAAAGGTCGAGAGGCTGCTCGGCAAGGACCTGGGAAAGAGGATTATGGAACAGGCGATAGTATGATAATAGACTGCGACGATTTCCAGATATACCTTCAGACGCTTTCCATGGACGATGCAGAGGCATTCGCCAAAAACATAAACGACATAGAGACAATAAAGAACGTATCGAACAGGAGAAGCCCGATGCCGTTCCCGTACACGAAGGAAAAGGCGATGGCATTCATAGAGACGCTTCTTACAAGGTCAATGGAGGGGTATTTCGTCAACTTCTCCATAAGGAGAAAGGACAATAAAAAATTCGTCGGGGCTGCTGGAATCGGCGACATCAACCATATCGACAGAAACGGGTCGATATTGTTCTGGACAGGAAAGGAGCACAGGAGAAACGGATATGCGAGGCAGGCGATAAGGCTTCTGTTGTTCTACGCCTTCAAGGAATTAAACTTCCACAAGGTCAAGGCGGAGGTGTATTCATCGAACCTTCCGTCAATAAGCCTACTTAAATCGTTGAAATTCAAAAACGAGGGCACGCTATTGGAAGAGTACGAGGAAAACGGCAAGTTTTACAATGAGGAGATTCTTGCCATCCTTGAAAACAGTTACAAAGATAACCTAAAAGCAAAAATAAAGGAGTGACTTCCACTAATTATCCGTAATGAATGGTTTAAAAGTCTTTTTGGCTTATTCTTTAATGCATTTATCGGTTAATGCTTATCTGGGTGATTGTGTGTTTGTGTCACGTTCTAGCTTGAAAAAGGTTTTGAAGGAGGCAGGTGCGAAAAGGGTGAATGATGAGGCGTTGAATGCAATGCATTCGCATGTAAACAAACTGGTTTTTAGGATAGCAAGCAGGTCGGTGAAGCTTGCCAAGCACGCAAAAAGGAAGACAGTAGAGATAGATGACATAAGGCTTGCTTTGCAGGAATAAGCTAATTGTATAGCGACTTAATTGACAGGCGTCACGCTACTATCCCCATGAGATGGAGTATAACTATCACTATTACTGCAGGCAGTCCGAATATCGCCACTGCGACCCACAGCCAGAACGTCATGGTTATCCCAAGGCCCAAAAATGTGTTGAGCGCAAATATCGAGATTAAGCCAAGGACGCTGTTTATTATCAGGCCCGCTACTATCTTGAAAAGGAACTTCCCTATCTTGAAGATTACGAATACGACTGCGAAAGCAAGAATGATAAGTATTATCTCGCTCACTATAGAGCCGCCCAAAGGTACTGCCATAGTAAGGTAATGCAGGCAGTTATTAAAAAATATTCGCAACGTTACGGTAACCGCTTGTCCAAAACAAATAATAACCATGGTTTCCCTAAGTAATGCGGTGGCAGGCGGGCAGCCTACCGAAAGGAGGAAGCTCTCCTCATACAGAGCACATATGGCCCAAGGCCTAATTCGGAACAGAAACGATACCAAAACTGTGCATAAGCGATGACTATACGAGCGCACAGGTATGGATGAAACGCGCCGATGCATGTGCGGTGAGTATGCAAGCCTTTATGGCGCTCAGTCTAATGCTGCCTAAAAACAAAAAGGAGGCTATAGCCTGCCACTAAATAAAATTGCATTGATTGCATGACAATAAGCTATGGTGATTTCGAAAAGGTCGACATAAGGATAGGCAGGATAATAAGCGTAGAGGACTTCAAGGAGGCAAGGAAACCCGCATACAAGCTGCACATAGACTTCGGAAAAGAGATAGGAATCAAGCAATCTAGCGCGCAGATTACTGCCCTTTATACAAAGGAACAGCTGATTAACAGGCTCGTGCTTGCAGTGGTAAACTTTGCGCCAAAAAGGATCGCCGATTTCGAGTCTGAGGTGCTTACGCTTGGCGTCGATGACAACGAAATGAGGGTGGTCTTGATCGCGCCAGACAAGGATGTGGAACCGGGAGCCAAACTTTACTGACCCTTTCATCTGTCAAAGTCGAATATCTTTCCCCTATTGAGTATGCCCTTTGGATCGAAAGCCTTCTTTATTTTTCTCATCAGCTCAAGGGTTTCCGGAGTGCCTTTCTTGGCAAACTCCAATTTCAGCAGTTCCTTCTTCTCGATGCCTATGCCATGCTCGCCGGAGACGCTCCCATTGTGGGATACCGCAATCTCCCCGAGCCTGTAATTCA
>JAMCZN010000015.1:7323-29699 GCA_023485505.1 Candidatus Martarchaeota archaeon
GGCCACACAAAAACATTCGAATGGACGTTCCCATCGCCGATGTGGCCATACATCGCAAACTCAAAACCGTATTTTTTCATCTCGTCCCTTATCTCTGGAAGCATGGACTTTATCTCGGAAGTGGGGACCACTATATCGGTAAGCATTATCTTTTTGCCGATTGCCTTTGCCATTTCCTGCATAGAAGTCAGAAGATGCCTTCTGGCGTTGAAGATATTGTCTATTTCATTCCTCTTTGTGGCCGAAACGACACTTAGTGCACCGGCACCCCTTAATATTGATGCCGTTCCATTTGTCTTTTTACCTATAGATTCCTTTGAAGACATCACCTCTATAAGCAGCATGAACTTCGCCCCCTTTGGAACGCTTAACCCTTTGTATCCCTCCATGAACTTTAGGGCCTCGGCATCTGCAAACTCAGCAACAAGCAATGGCGCCCCGTTTACCTTGAGCCTTGATATCGCCTTTGAAGCGTCGCTCAATCCAGAATAGAATGCAATGAGCACGCCAGTGCTCTCGGGAATTGGCGCTATCTTTAGGATTGCCCTGGTTACTATCCCAAGCGTGCCTTCGCTGCCAACCATCAAGCCGGTTATGTCATAGCCAATCGACCGCTTTAGCACCGGACCGCCGCTTTTGACTATTGCGCCATCAGCAAGCACAAACTCAAGCCCGAGTATCCAGTCTTTTGTTGAACCGTATGCAACACACCTAAGACCCCCTGCATTCGTGGATATTGTGCCGCCTATTGTCGCAAACGCGGCGCTTGCAGGATCCGGAGGATAGAAGTAGTTGTATCTCAAAAGGCGCCTGTTAAGCTCATCTATCGTGACTTCTGGCTCGACAATCGCATATCTGTTTTCTACATTAATCTCGATTACCCTGTCAAACCTCGACATGTCCATCACTATTGACCTGCTCAGCGGAACGGATGAACCCGTAAGGGATGAACCCCCGCCCCTGGCAGTCACGTGGATTGAATTCCTGTTGCAGAACGAGAGCACTTCAGACACCTCTTTCGCATCCTTTGGCACCACCACCGCCATTGGCATAACTCCAGAGAATATGGACCTGTCTTTTTCGTATTTTTCCAACTCGCCCTTGGAAGCGATTACCTTTGTGATTCTGTTCAGCGCCCTGAAGAATTCAGCATCCATAGCAAAACCTTTCTGGATAGATTATTATTCCTGTTGCTTTCCATTTCGCTTCAACATAGCCCTCTCCGCACCGCAGAGACTTCCCTTCCATGTTTGAACGCGCATCGCGTCGCAGTGGATGTTTACAGATTGCAATATTGGCCGGTAACCCATCAATTGAATTCTGCGAGCTTCTTCCACCACTTGAAGCGCTTCTCCAGCCATTTGTCTACGGAGAACTTGCTCGGGCCGTAGTCCGCATTTATGGCCATCAGCGCAAGGAATGTCATCGCATATATTATGCCGGTGCCTATGTCTGTAGAGCTTGGGCCGTATGCCCCTCCAAAGCCCTCAGGCACAGCCCATATGAAAAGGCTGAGCACCATGCCCACTACATATGTTATTTTTCTCATGCCGCCAAGCACAAGCGCAAGACCTATAAGCAGCTCACCGCCGCCTACAAGATATACCCAGAAGGTAGGATCAGGCGCAACAGTAGCTGCCCAGAAATTGAACCATGGCAATAGCCATGCGGGCTGCCCCTGCCCAGCAGCAGTTATCATCTGCGAAAGGGTATCCGCAAATCCTGGCTGAAACTTGAATGATGCATCTATGAGCCATATGATTCCAAAGACGATCCTTATGAACGGATTTATTTTGCCCCTATTCCTGTGAAACCAGTGTTCTGCCATAACCTCACCATTCATTTACCTATAAAAACAATACTTTAAATTCCTTTGCAGGTCCGTTTCCGGTTTGAACAGGTAAACATGACGCATTAATATCCGCACTATTTCGGAGAATTTATTAAGTTGACTGGCTATAACATTTTATAAAATGGTGTTATGCAATGGACGCACAAAATGCACAGCAAAATGCACAGCAAAGCGATTCTGCCCCAAAGGCAGGCAATAATAAAATTACAATGTATGTAGGTATAGCCATAATAGCGGTTCTCGCAATCGCCTCATTGGTATTGATAGCCACATCGGGCAAAGGAAGCGGCAATACTTCCAGCAATGGGTTTCTAAACGGCGGAAATAACAACAACACGGATGTAATATCCCAGGCCTTTTCATCAAGCGCGAATCTCACCGGTGCGCAGCTTGCCAATATCACCGCAAAGTACAGCAAGACGGTGGGTCCCTTGAACGTTTCTTATGATGGCGGCATTATTTCAAAAATCCAGTCATCAAGCTTAAAGCAGCAATCGGAAATAAACTATAGCGAAGATGTATGGAAGAAAAATGAAAGTTTCCGAACAGACTTGCTCATGCATATGAATACGGCGTCAGTTACCAGATATTCCTCTTACAACGTGACAACCAAATTGCATTCAATAGTATTGGCGTTTGCCAACGGAACGACTTACGGATGCACCCTTATACTGAATTCTTCCCAACCGCAGCAATATTCTCCAAAGGGTTGGACCTGCTATCCCGGAACGTCCCTTAATAGTGAGCTGTTCAACTTCAGCAACCAGTTCGGCTCGACACCGGATGTTACATACAAGCTCGTTGGAAAGGGCAGCGTAATAGGGATACCATGCGACATTTTGGTAGGAAGCGGCACGCTTGCGACAGCGAATGTGCCAGTTAAAACTTATGTAAACGTCACCACATGCGTTTCCTTCAAATACCTGACATGGCTCAACTACACCATGCACCTGACATCAGACTTTAACGGAGATGTGACAAATAGTTCGGTATTTGGGATAGCCACGGCCCTGAACGGAAACATACCTGCAAACTTCACGCAGCTGCCTCCAAACGCCACAATCGGCTGAACGAAACCAGGAAGGCACATGGGCGCCTTCTCTATTTTGGCTCGCATTTTTAGGATTCTGGGAAGCATGTGACCTCCCCCCACACCTAAAGGTGTGGGCTTCCTCCTAGATTATTCATCTGGAAGTATGTTCTCAGTTCCTCGACAACCACTTCCTGATGAAGTCTTACATCATCTTCCTGAGCGTAAGTTCGGGCAAGTCCTGCCCTACCTTTGAGAGCCTTGCTCTCAAAATTTGACTTCTTTGAAGTCAAACCCCTTTTGAGTATGTTTATTGATGCATTTATGTCTCTGTCTAACCGTAATCCACATCTATTGCAGATATATTCTCTGACAGACAGTGGAATTTCCTGAATGTTGCCACAGTTGCTGCATGTTTTTGATGTGTTCCTTGCGTCTACTTTCATCACTTCCATACCGGCGCTCTCAGCCTTGTATGAAAGGAAGTTTATGAACCTGTTCCATGAAGCATTCTGGATTGATTGTGCAAGATTATGGTTCTTCTGCATATCCTGTATGTTCAGTTCTTCTACTGTGAATGAGGTGTAACCAGAGTTTACTAGTTTGTTTGAGAGTTTGTGCATGAAGTCATTGGATTCATTAGTTGTCAAAGTCCATTCTCTTTGCAGTTTTGCTTTTGCCTTCTCTCTCCTTTTTGACTGTGTTTTTGTCATTTTATTTCCATCCCATCTTGTCCTCTTCGAGATTCTCCTTTGCCACATCGCTATTCTCTTTTCCCTCTTTTTGAAGAATTTGGGTTTCTGTATTGTTGTTCCATCAGAAAGGGCGATGAAATTGTTTAGTCCCATATCTATTCCAATTGGTTTTGTGTCCTGTATTTTTGGTTGACTTGTCTCTTGAGTTGTTGTGAAGATTGCATAGTATTGATTTGATTCCTTCTTTATTGTAAGTGTCTTTATTGTTCCTTCGATGTTTCTGTGAATGTCTATCTTCATCCTTCCTATCCTTGCGATTCTAAGCATATTGGTTTTCCTCTCTTTCTCTATTGAGAAAGAGCCGTTGTATTGCGGGTACACTATGCTCTTGTATCTGTCCTTTGACTTGAACCTTGGAAAACCCACTTTTACCTTTTTACCATTTTTCTTCTCCTTTACTCTTCTGAAAAAGTTCTGGTATGCCTTTATCACCCTGTCGAATACATTCTGTCTCGATTGTGAATATACCTTAAGGAACTCTTTGTTGTCTTTTATGGTGTCTTTCATCAGTGTATTTAGGGTTGTCCTGTTTATTTTGAAGTTTCTGTCCTTCTTGTACGCCTCTTTTGTCATTTCAAGGAGTTTGTTGTACAGGTCCTTGCAGAGCACTATACTGTTGTCTATCCCATCACTTCTCCTTTGATCTGGATAAATTCTGAACTTGTATGCTCTTTGAGATATCATGGCCCCATTCTCATATCAAAAGGTTAAATACCTATCTGCGCATAACGTCTTGTGCCGTTTCATCCGCATGCGTAAACGCATGGATTTTCACTGCTATATATTTATAATTTCCCTCCTTAACCCATTTAGTAGGTGTATAAATGCAAAAGATAGGGATAGCGGCTCTTATCGTAGTCATTGTAATAGTAATAGCGTTGGTTGCATTGGTGGCAACCGGCAAACAAACAAGCCAAAACAAAACGACAAATCCAAAATCTTCCACAAACACAAGCAGCAATAATACGACATCGATAAACAACACTGCTTTGTCCGGCGGAGGCACTGGCGTTTATTACCAGGTTAAAACAGCCCAAGGCAACGGAAATATCGAAGTAACGCTGCCATCTGGAAATGGCAACGGAGAGTTCCTGTGCTTTACTGCAGCCAACGCAACAGGAGTGGGCATTGAGGGTCCAGAACAGATATCATATGGAACCACATGCAACACAACGGCAGGCAATGCTGGTGGAGTCGTGCTCGGAATAACAATCTTCAACTTCACACAGTCTGGAAGCAATCCGGCGACATATCCGCCTATCGGATTCTTGGGAGGCTTCAATTCGACAATATACAACTACTCGATAAAGTATACCAACAGCCTAGCTTTGACAGCAGCGTCTTGTGAAATGGGACCATGCAACCTGATAGTTCCAAAGGGATGCGGCATCGTGAAGAGCACAGTTTATGGCAACGACAGCACATATCTGATGGCATGCGTAAACCAGCCTTTGGGCACATATGAGACAGGAGTGAACTACACCCAGCTAGGAGCAGCGGAAGTGGGCACTTACGTCTTCCATTAACCGTTAGATCAGAGAGGGCAGTTTGCCCTTTCCTTTTTATTTATTGTCATTCTATCTGTTTCTATGGAAAAATACCGCACGTTATACAGGGAGGTATTCCAGGACATATCGGACGCACAGGCAAATGACAGGGCAGAATCCGAAGCCTCTTATATAAGCAGGATAATTCAGCGCTACCAAAGCGACAAATACGGCAAAAGGAGCAGGGTCTTGAACGTCGCATGTGGATTGGGCAGGCACGACAAGAGGCTCAGAGAACTTGGTTATGATGTTTATAGCATAGACATAGACAGGGGCTTCATCAAAATAGCAAGACAGCGCAACAGGGGATTTGAAAGGCGCTATAGGGTGGGGGAAATGGCAAGGCTGCCGTACAAGAGCTTGGCTTTCGATGCAGTGTTGTGTTTGTATAGCTCATTCAACATTCCGGATGATCCAAAAAACAAAACAGTATTGAAGGAATTTTCAAGGATAACAAGAAAAAATGGATTGCTGATAATGGATTTGCAGACCAATGGCGTGCACGTTGGCTCGTATGCCACAAAGGCAAGCGGCGGAATAACAAAAATAGTCAAAAGAAAGGTAGTCGGTAACTATCTGATAGGAAATGAGTCCCTATTCATAAACGATGCAAATGGAAATATGAAGGAGGTCGCAAGCACATTGGCAAAAGAAAGGCTTTACACCGTCAAAGAGCTTGACAAGCTTTGCAAAGAGGCAGGATTTGATATCCTGCGCCATTATAAGGCGTATTCCAACCGAAAATTCAAGGCGAATGACCCGCAGTTGCTTTTGGTCGCAAGAAAAAGGTAGTTGGTAATAATGAAACTGAACATCATCGCCACACCAAACGCAAAGGTGCCATCAGTCTCAAAAATAGATGAAAACAGCTACAAGGTTAAGGTGGATGCAAAGGCAATAGATGGAAAGGCAAACGAAAGGCTGATTGAGATACTGGCGAACCATTTCAACATTTCCAAGTCAAAAATAAGCATAATTGCGGGATTGAAAAGCAGAAAAAAGACAGTCGTTATATTTGAGTGACCCGGTATTTTACCTCTCCTTTCTCTATTCACGCTTCAAGGAACTTCTTATCTCCTAGGTCCTGCCACTTACCCCCATCAAGCGGCTCTGATGACACAACAATGCGGTCCTTTGTCGCAAGGAACGCCATCTTATAGTAGTCCCTATCCTTTTTGATCAAGCCTTTCAAGTACTGCCTTTTGTATCTGTTGAAAACATACATTCTTGCGCCATCAGTAACCACACAGTTCAGGCTCGAGTACGCATCTGGTTCATCCCCCGGGCCTTTATTCCTTTCATATGCATCGCATATGAATTTTTCAGTCTTGATAAATGCGGTTTTTGCGTCCTTGCTCTCCTTCCACATCTTCATCAGAAGGATCATGTACACTTCGCTGTCATTCTTGCTTATTGGTCGCATGACACCCGGACCAAGTTCCTGCATCAGTTTGTCCGGTTTTAGGACCTTCCCATTATGCATGAATACAGTATTGTCCTGCACGAATGGTTGCGTAGCTTCTATGGTGAGTATGCTGCTTTTGTTCAGGTTTAATGGATTGCTGGCATCCCTTACGAAGAATGCGGAGCAGGTAGAATCGTGGTCTTTTATTGCCCTTTTTGCCCCATTCCATGTCTCTTCCAACGGGCTCGTCTGTTTTACGGAAAAATCTGCCCTGTTTCCGTCAAACGACACGAATCCCCATCCATCGCGATGGCCTTCGCTCTTTGACTGTTTTAAAATAGAGTACTTTGAATCGAATATCATTTCATGTGATGACGCACTCTTCACAGACAATGAACAAAATATCCTGCACATGATTTTCCCTATTTACAACATATCAACGTTGCTCATAATAAACCTTGCCCTGTCTTTGATTGGCAACAGGGGCACCTCAATCAGTTCGTACCCTTCTTCCATATAAGTAGACCTGATCATATCATCCAGCGTCATAGCCCACTTTGCTTTTTCCGGAATAGATGAATCTCTGAATAGTTTTGGCCAAACGGGCATATAGAATACCGTATCATACCTGTACCTTTTGATTGCATCCGGAAACGCCTTTGGGACGCTTATATTCTCCAATTTCAGATAGGAGACGGCTTCAACAAAACCACAGTCAAAAAAGCAGTTTCTGTCTCTTATTGGCGCATCCCCGTATGCATTGATGTCCCTTTCTAAGACCATCTTTTCAAACTTTAGCCTGTCTTTCCTGTGTATATCCTTGTCATGACTTTCAGCTATCACTTCTCTGGCGCTCTCTTTGTGAACCCATACATTTTGATAAAGCGCCAATTCATCAATTACCGAGCTTTTTCCAGTACCGGGACTTCCCCCCACTACATAGCGCTTTCCCATTACCATCATCAATACTTTAATACAAGGCGCAGCATGTAACCATGGTTATGTGGTTAAACGCATGGCTTAACTCCGATGTTCAGCCGTGGTTTTTCAGCAGTTGCTTTGCATAATGATGCAGATAGCGGGGGCGAGATTTGAACTCGCGGCCTCTAGATTTCTCGTCATTGCCTTTCGGCTCATCACTCATGATTCTATGAATATGAGTCTAGCGCTCCACCAGACTGAGCTACCCCGCCATAAATGTGGCGTTAGTTATTATGTGGAAACGTTTATTAAAACATATATAGCACAACAATTATGGACTTGTTAGAGCCACTCGCCTCCTTGATGAGCAAAGACGTAGCCATTGCTGGCGGAAAGGGCGCCTCCTTGGGTGAAATGATAAATGCGGGCATTCCTGTACCTGGGGGCTTCGTGATACTGTCTTCCACATTTGACATATTCATAGAAAGCAACAGGCTAAATGAAAAAATCGACAAAATAATGTCAAGGATAAATTCAAAAGACACAAAAAACATCGAAAAGGCATCATTGGAGATAAGGAGATTAATCCTTAAAGCAAGCATACCAAAAGGCATAACAAAATCCATAAATAACACATTTATGGACCTTGGCTCTGATTTTGTGGCAGTGAGAAGTTCTGCCACCTCTGAAGACGCATCAGCAACGTCATGGGCAGGGCAGCTTGACACATATCTAAACACAACCTCAGCAAACCTTCTTGAAAACGTAAAGAGATGCTGGGCTTCGTTATTCACCACAAGGGCTATAGCATACCGTTTTGAAAACAAACTTCAAAAGAAACACATATCTGTTGCAGTGGTCATCCAAAAGATGGTAGAAAGCGAAAAGTCGGGAATCGCCTTTTCGGTGCATCCTGTCACACAGAACCGCAATCAATTGATTATAGAGGCGGCTTATGGCCTTGGAGAGGCCGTAGTCTCAGGTCAAATCACACCCGATAGCTACATAATGTCAAAGGAACCAATCAAAATCATAGAAAAGAGCATCGCACAGCAGGAAAAGGCTATAATGAAGCAAAAGAATGGCAAAACAGGCTGGATTAAGCTTGGTAATAGCGGAAAAAACCAGAAACTATCAGACAAAGAGATTCTTGAGCTTTCCAAGCTCGTCATTATGATAGAGCAGCATTATGGATTCCCATGCGATATAGAGTGGGCAAGCGAAAAGGGCAAATTGTACATTGTCCAGAGTAGGCCCATAACGACACTCACTAGGAAAGGCATCAGTAGCAAATAAAATCATGCCATAAATCCGCTATCTTCACAGTCTATCTCGCGTCCGCAACCTTTGCATTTCTGCCGGCATGCCTTTATGTCCTCCAAGACGTTTCCGCAGACCTCACATCGCCTTCCATTCTCGGCAGAACCGGATGATCGCGGATCCATAAACATGAATGACAAAAGGCTTTTTTATCCTTTTCCTCCAATAGATAGTTATGATAACTTGTTCCAATTGCAGCAAAAACGTGGAAAAAGGGGACAGCGTTTACCAATGCAATGAGTGTTATAACACCTATTGCAATGACTGTGCATATACTGCTACGGACCCTGATAGCAACCAGCCAGTATGCATGATATGCAAGGGATCGCTCTCGTACAGGGAAGTAACTTGATTGACAATCAGGTATTCCCATAATAGCCGCTTATCCATTGATTTTTGAATGGAAAACCCGCTACAACGGTCCCACCAGCCACGCCATTTGAATAATTATAACCGGAGTAATCACTGTAATCGCCGTTTAATGGCCACCATCCCGTCAAATGATTTAGGTCTATCGGATCGCCGCCTATTCCGCTATCGTAGATGGCCATCATTTCGGGAGCGGATAAAGTAGTATTGTAAAACTGCACGTCCGCCACTGTGCCATTCAGCCCGCCTCCGCAATCTACTCCGCATGTCGAGACTATGCCTATTGAACCGTCGTTTGGATTTATTCCATTGTAGCTTATAGGTCCAACATAAGGAGTGCTTGCAACTTCTGTGCCATTCACATACAGCGTTATGGTGTTTGAACTTACTGTCATCCCCACGTCATACCAGACATTAGTATTTGGCAGGTCTTGCTTGGCATACGGGTATCCCGAAATGCTGAGGGGGGTCCAGGTATCGCTTTGCATCGTGTTTTCAACATACGCATATACCACATCTATGTTTGGCAAGGTCGAATGGCCGTAGTAATTGAAAAGATAAAGCCCCCATCCCAACCAATTTGGCGAATTCATGTTTTCCGTAGAGAATCCCATTACGCCGTAATATTCGGAGCCTACATAGCCGTAGCTGTCGGGAACGTGCTTTACCCATGCGCTGACGCTGAAATCCTGCAGTTCAAGAGCGCTCGCAGGTATCGAGATGTGCGCGACGCCAAGACCGCCGCTAGTACCGACAAACGTCACAAACTTGGGAAGCTCATTAAGGCATGCGCCAAGAAGGGCTTTCTGCTGGTTTATTCCGGAGCCAACTATGCCCACTCTGCAACTGCCCGGCTGCGCCCTCGGCTGAAAAAAGTTGCTGCTGAACAACCCCAGTTGATACAGCACTGCGAGTACGACAGCTATTATTAGGATGGCCCATCCGTAAGTCATCAGGTATTCCATTGCGCTTTGCGCTCTGGAACGCTTGACCTTTGACATGGTTTAAACTGCACTGATAAGTTATAAAAACAGGACGAATCTAACAGCAGGATATGCTGTGATACAATCAATAAGTGATATTAGCTGAATTGTAAGGACCTCGCTTCAGCAATTCTTAAAATGCTTATTATAAAATTCTGAAATCCTGTCATCGATTATCATGTAGCTCTTTTTAAGCCGCTGCTTCAATACGATTCCTTCCAGTGCCCTGCACCTGCTCAATGCCACGTAAAGCTGTCCGTGCGCAAAAGTGCCGTCGCCTACGTCTATAATGACCCGGTCGAACGTCTTTCCCTGGCTTTTGTGTATCGTTACGGCCCAGGCCAGCATCAGAGGGTACTGGGTGAAGCTGCCGGTATCATCGGACACTATCTTCCTGTTTGCCTTGTCATAAGAAAGCTTTGAAGTCTTCCATGTATAAGGCAATACCTCCGCGCATGTCCCGTCATCAAGCTCCACTATGAGCTTGTTGCCCAAGACGGATACGATTTTCGCCAGGCTGCCGTTCAGCCACCTTTTCTTGGGGTCATTGTTCAGCATCATGACCTGAGCCCCCTCCTTTACGGTGAGAACTTCATCTGCCGGATACATCCTTTTTCCAAATTTCCCGTCAATCACCGCCTTATAGGAATGTGGAACTTTGGATATCATGTCCAGGTGCCTTTTATTTATGGAATCAGCCAGGCTGTTTGTGGTAGTGAGGGTTACGTACATGTTTTCAGCCAATGCGGCATGGAATGGATCAACCTGTCCGTTTATTCTTTCAAGGTCTTTCTCTGATGCGGTGCCGT
Organism: Candidatus Martarchaeota archaeon; assembly: GCA_023485505.1. Classification (GTDB taxonomy): domain Archaea; phylum Micrarchaeota; class Micrarchaeia; order Micrarchaeales; family Micrarchaeaceae; genus JAJZYD01. The sequence continues at coordinate 18,315 of JAMCZN010000015.1, forward strand.
CCCTTATCGCGTTCAATAAGGCGATGAACTCATGGTCGTTCTTCTGCCTGTAGCACTCCTTTAGCTCTATGAATTCCAGCTTCAGTTCCCGGAAGACATTGCTGTCGAAAAAGTATGGGCTTTTGTACGGTCCTTCGAATATGCCGGATTCCTCCTGCGTGACTACAGGAGGCAGCTGATATAGGTCGCCTACAAGGATTACCTGCACTCCGCCAAACGGTGCATTCCGGTCGGGACCATTGAGCCTCATGAACTTATCAAGGCAGTCAAGGAGGTCCGCGCGCACCATGGAAATTTCGTCTATGATGATAGTTTGCAGGCTTCTATACATGTTCGCAGTCGCATACGAAACGCCGGAAAGCTTCTCCACCTTTTCAAGCGTTATATCGGGCTTGAAACGGCAAAATGAGTGAATAGTCTGGCCGTTGACGTTCAGGGCTGCAACGCCGGTCGGAGCAAGGACGGCAACATTGTTGCTTGAGATGGATTTGAATTCTTTGAGAAGCGTAGTCTTCCCGGTGCCCGCCCTCCCTGTTATGAAAATATCTCTTTTACTGTTTTCCATTATGGAAATGGCCTTCCGGAATTCGTCGTTGAATTCAAGTCCATCACTCTGGATTCTCGTTTGCAGGGACATAGGCAGGCCAATTGATGCATTTAGGTTTGAAAATTTTAAACATGTTCAAAATATGGTAGTATGCGATTGCCGGGATTTGAACCCGGGTCTTTGCCTTGGAGGGGCAAAGTCCTAACCAGGCTAGACTACAATCGCACGATAATGCTACATTATTACGATAATAGGCTTTATACCTTACGGTAATGGACGTTTTAATTGTACGGCAGATTTAAAAGCTTCTGATAAGAACTGCTATTGCATTATAGTGACACGAGTTGTTTCAAATGGCAGACACCGTAACTGGTTTTGTAGAGGAGATAAGGGATCTTGGAAATCTGGTATTCCTTAAGCTGTATACCGAAGGCAGATACATCCAAATAACCGTAAAGAAGCGAGAAGCGGCGCGAGACGTATTAGATGCGCTTCCAAAGATAACCAGGCAAACGTCAATAACGGCTACAGGTGAGCTCGGGAACAACCCATCGGTCAAGGTCGACCCGGATACGCTGTTCCCATAGAAGCAGGCTTCCCAGTATGATAAAAATTTGTTAAGTGTCAGTGCTGCCGGCCTTTCCGGCAGCCCTATTCTCCTTTCTCCTTTTATTTGGCCTTCATCTTGCGGCTATCAATATCGCCGCCGCATCAAGCCTTATTTTCCTTTTTTTCGCTTCCCTCATGGCCCTTACCATGTTATCCGCAACCTTCTCGGCCAGGACTCTCTTCATAGCTGCTCCCGCAACTTCCGAAGATCCGTCAACACCGGCTTCCTCAAAGATTTCCGACATGTCCATGCTCTTCAGGGCCTCTGTTGCTTTGGCTCTTATACGGAGCCGTCTCTCATCCACCACTCCGAAGATATTTTGCATTTCCCCACCTCACACCATTTTCATTTTACTCTTTCGCCACCTATTAATATTTTGAATTTTCAAATATATATACCTTTTGCGGAAGCTAATGGTTTTTTAGAAAAATTTTAAAGGGATGGAAGGGAAATCGCCTAGTCTATTTCATTCCAAAGGCTCTCGAAGTGCCTCGAGAATTCCCGTATTTTGTCCCGGTCCTTTATCAGCTCTATGTGCTCTATGTTCTTGTGCGTACCCGCATAAGTGAGGTTGGCGCTTCCCACTATTGCGGATTTGTCCGTAAGATAGAGCTTCTCGTGCACGAACTTGCCCCTGGCTATCTTTACGTTTAGGTTTGAGGAGCGCGACCTGTTCATTGTGTAGTTGGCAAAGATAGCAATGGCGATTGCCAATACCATCAAAGCGGAGAATAGATAAACGCCGACATATATGCCGGCAATGAACAGCATCGCCATGTAGAAAATTGGCCTTATGTGGTAGCGCTTGCCCTTCTTCAGCAGCATGCCCGCAGCCTGCTTGTTCGAATCGTATCCAGTAGCTGAGGTAATAACGTATACCTTCTTCCTTGAAGCCTCCTTTATCAGCTTCCTGGCATACGACGGGCTTATGAATGGGGATATGACCCTAAGGGTGCCTCCCCTCTCCTCGATCAATTGGTCAATTAACTTGTAGGAACTGTCTCCGCTATAGCTTGTTCCCCTGTTGGTTGGAAGGCCGAACATAGAAACACAATCTTTTAAGTTATATGTGTGAAAATACTTAATACTTCATTGCTGTTTCATTGCACAGTATCGTGATTTGATGGTTAGCCATGCTTCAGAAAGGGAAGAAAAAGTAATTAAGTACTGGAAGGAGAACAAGATAGATGACAAGGCAAGGAAGAAGAACACGGGAAAAAAGCCGATGTATTTCCTTGACGGGCCTCCGTACGTAACCGGGGACCTTCACCCTGGGCATATATGGGTCAAGTCCCTTAAGGACCTGTTTGTAAGGTACAAGAGATTCCGCGGTTATGACGTTGTCGACAGGGCGGGTTATGACGTTCACGGGCTGCCGACAGAGAACGCGGTTGAGAGAAGGCTCAAGATAAACCACAAGAAGGAGATAGAGGAAAAGATAGGGATAGCGAACTTCAACAAGGAGTGCAGGGACTTCATAGACTACTACATAAACAGGATGAACAACGATTACGAAAGGTTCGGGGTGTCCCTGGACTTCAGCAAGCCGTACCTTCCGCACTCAAACGAATATATAGAGACCGCATGGTCCATGCTGAAGAAGGCGGACCAGAACGGCTATCTTTACTCAGGATACAAGACTACAGCTTATTGCCCAAGATGCGAATGTGTGGTATCGCAGGGCACCATGGAAGTGGAGCATGGAGATGAGGAGGACCCGTCAATCTACATACTGTTCAAGGTGGACAAGCAGAGGTCAAAGCCAAAGTTGACCATACCTGATGAATCCTACTTGCTAGTATGGACAACAACGCCGTGGACTCTTCCGGCCAACGTTGCAATAGCGGTAAATCCAAACGAGCTTTATGTGAGCGCACTTGTTGGGGGAAAGAACATGATATTTGCAAAGCAGAGGATGGACCAGATAGCTGCGCTCCTTGACGAAAGCATAGTTGTGAAGGAGGAGTTCTACGGAAAGGAGCTCGAGGGGACATACTACGTAAACGCGCTTGAATCGAAGGTGGAAAAGCAAAAGGAATTGAGGAAATACCACAGGGTAATCTCCGCGCCTGAGCTCGTTTCAGTATCGGAGGGCACTGGCCTGGTCCACATGGCGCCGGGTCACGGACTGGAGGACTATTCTGTTGGAATGAAGGCGAAGCTGCCGATATTTTCCCCTGTGGCCCCGGACGCCACATATAACGAGGATGCCGGAGCTTACAAGGGACTTAAAGTCCCAGGGGAAGCAAATAAGGTGGTGCTTGAGGACCTTAATGCGCTCGGAGTGCTGATGAACTCGGGCAAGCTCACGCACAGCTATCCTCATTGCTGGAGGTGCCATACAAAGCTCATATTCATAGCGTCGCCGCAGTGGTTCCTTAACGTCCAGAAGATCAAGAGGAGGCTGCTGAAGGCGAACGAGAAGATAACGTGGCATCCGGAGGAGGCGAGAGCCTGGGAAAGGGACATAATGACCAATTCCCCGGACTGGTGCATATCCAGGCAAAGGTACTGGGCATTCCCGATGCCGATATGGATTTGCGACGCCTGCAAGAACAGGGATGTCATAGGCTCAAGGAAAGAGCTTGAGGAAAGGGCGATAAACAGGGAGCACGTTGCAAACCTGAAGGACCTGCACAGGCCGCACATAGACAAGATAAACATCAAGTGCTCCAAGTGCGGAGGAGAGAGCAAAAGGGTAATAGATGTCATGGACGTATGGTGGGACTCCAGCATAGCGTTCAGGGCAAGCCTCACCGAAGAGCAATTCGGAAAGCTGTTCCCGGTTGAATTCGTAGTGGAGTACATAGAGCAGATAAGGGCATGGTTCCAGTACACGATAAAGACAGGGATGTTCGTATACGGGAAGAACCCTTTCAAGCACATAGTGGTGCACGGAATAATGTGGGGCACTGACGGAAGGAAGATGAGCAAGAGCTTCGGCAACTACAAGCCGCTGAGCGAAATGACGACCATAGCGAGCGCAGACGCGTTTAGGCTATGGGCGCTGAACCACGACCCTATACTCAACAGGAACCTCAATGAGACGGAGATAAGGGATTCGGAAAAGACGGTCCTTTTGCTGCAGAACATAAGCAACCTGCTCAAGGAATACATAGACTTGACAGGATACAGGCCAAAGCTCAGGAAAAGGCTGCCAGAGGGCATGGACAACGAGGAGGCTTGGATATATTCCAGATACGAATCCATAGTCAAGATTGCCACAGAGGCTTTTGACAAGTATGATGCATACACCGCAATAAGCTCCCTGAGGGACTTCGTAACAGAGGACTTCAGCAGGCTTTACCTAAAGCTTGCAAAGAAGCGCATGTTGAACGGGGACAAGAAGCAGGCGAAGAGGATCATAGACGTGATAAACCACATACTGTTCAACACATTGATAATGTTCTCTCCGGTTATGCCGTTCGTAACCGAAAGCGTTTACCTGGACATGTACAAGTTCAACGAAAGCATATTCCTTGAACAGTGGCCAAAGCAGAACGGCAATGCGATAAACAAGACACTGGAGCAGGAGATGGACATCGCAAAGGAAACGATGACTGCCATACTCAACAGCAGGGAAAAGGGGAACATCCCATTAAGGTGGCCTACCGCAAAGGCCTTGCTGGACATTACGGACGACGGCGCGTTCAATGCGATACAAAAGCTCTCTCCCATAATAGAAAGCCTGGTAAATGCGAAGAGGATTGAGCTGAAGCGCGTTTCCGGAGTAAAGGAGGAAGTCAAGCCAATATTCGCAAAGATCGGTCCCGATTTCAAGGAAAAGGCAAATGCGGTGGCTACTGCGCTTAAGGGTGCGGACCCGGACACGATAAGGAAAAGCATAGACAGCACGGGCTACTATGAACTGCACACCGATCTCGGCCCGGTGCAGATATCCCCGCAGCATTATTCGATAGTACAGGGAGTGGTGGGGGGCGACGCCATACTGTTCAAGTACGGAAAGGCGGAAGTCGACACTGAAATGAACGAAGGGCTCATGGAGGAGGCCACGGTAAGGGAGTTTGCAAGAAGGGTGCAGATGATGAGAAAGGAGCTCAAGCTCAAGAAACCGGACAAGATAGCGCTGCATTACGAGGCGCTGGGAAAGCTTAGCGAGATACTAAAGAGAAACTTAAAGCAGCTTTCCACTGAGCTCAACACAAAGAGCATAGACGTTGGAAAAGGAGAAGGACACACCAAGACATTTGAAGTGGAGGGAGACAGCGTGCTGGTCACTATACGAAAAGTCTAACGCCCATGATGGCTTATGTTTAAACGATATGTTTAAACAATAATTAGAGCCTTACTGCTCTCACGGGTTCCTGCTTCGCCTTGAACGCCTTCCTTTTCGGCATCATGCTCCAGCAATCCCTGCATATGACAAGCCTTTGGAGCTTTGTCGCCTTCTGTGAACTCTTTACACATGAGTCGCATATCTTCTTCCCGCAGTAGTTGCACAGCTCGGCCTTGTAGACCTCTTTTTTGCATCTGTCACACATCATGTGCCTCACATTAACAATATAATTTTATTGATAAGTAATATAACCTTTGGACTTACAATAACCTATCAAGGAACGTAGTAGATTATTATGCGAGCATATTTAAAAACCTATGGATGCACGCTGAACCAGGCGGATAGCGAGCTTATGGCAAACGTCCTCAACGAAGCGGGCATATCAATAGCGAAGAGCGAGGGTGAAGCCGACGTGATAGTGGTAAACACCTGCACAGTAAAGACGCCGACCGAGCAGAAGATACTGAATGCCATTGAAAAACTTGAGAAAAAGGGCAAAAAGATAGTAGTATCAGGCTGCATGGCAAGCGCCAACCAGGACCTTATTGAAAGGCATGCCGGGCATGCAAGCATAATCACGACAAGCAACATAGATATGATAGACGAAGCAGTGCTGGATGCTTATGATGGGAAAAGGGTGATATTCGACGATTACGTAAGAAAGGACAAACTGTCACTGTTCCGCGATAGCGATTCAATAATAGCCAAGGTCCCGGTAAGCGAGGGATGCCTCAGCAATTGCGGATTTTGCGGGACCAAGTTCTCAAGGGGACCGTTAAACAGCTTCTCAGAGGACTTGGTAGTCAATGCGGTGGCAATAAGCGCAAGACGCGGCGCAAGGGAGATCCAGCTAACCTCGCAGGATATTGGAGCATACGGGCTTGACAGGAGGACCAACATCGCAATGCTGATGGACAGGCTTGCAAAAATAGAAGGAGACTTCAAGATCAGGATAGGCATGCTGAACCCGGAACATCTTGGAAAGTATCTGGAAGGGTTCATAAATGCGCTACAGTCAGACAGGTTCTACAAGTTTGTGCATATACCTGTGCAATCCGGAAGCGACAAAGTCCTAAATGAGATGAAAAGGGCATATTCAATAGAGCAGTTTGACGACCATGTTGCAAAAATAAGGGATGTGATACCAGACGCGACCATAGAGACCGATGTCATAGTCGGTTACCCTACCGAAACTGAGGAGGACTTCGAGAAGACGCTGGAGTTCATAAAACGGACAAAGCCAAATGTCGTCAATATGTGCAAATTCTGGGCCAGGCCGCATACCGCTGCGTCAAAGCTCACGCAGCTGCCAAATTCCGTAATAACAAAAAGGAGCGCAAGATTCGCAAGAGTAGTCAGGCAGACCCAGCAAAGCATCAACGATGCATTTGTTGGAAATGTTTTGACAGCATTGGTGACGGAGATGGACGAACGTTCATTTGCGGCAAGAGCAGACAATTACAAAAAGATAATAATTAAAAGGGGAGCATCCAATGTTTCTCTGGGGTCTACGGTAAACGTAAGGATAGGGTCGGCCTCATGCAATGTGCTTTATGGCATTCCAATAGAAGCAACACAGTAGTGGTTAGTGGTCTGATGTATTCTGAAAACTTGTCCAGTGTGTTTGAAGACAAAGAGGTAGCAGTAGGAGACACGATAAAGATAGAGACAAAAGAGGCCACGTACGAGGGCCAGCTGATGCCGAACACCGAATCGAACGACCCAAACGCAATAATAATAAAACTGAAGGGAGGCTACAACATAGGGGTCTTATACGGCGACAAGATGAAGATCACAAAGGTAGAGGGCAGAAAGAAGCAGACAGAGTTCCCATTTGCAAAGCCGGAGATGACAAAGGGCCTGCCGAACGTTACACTGATATGGACTGGCGGAACGATAGGCAGCAAGGTCGGATACGATGTCGGAGGCACGACAACAAAGGTAAAGCCCGAGGAGCTCTTTTACTACATTCCGGAACTTCCCAAGATTGCAAACATAACAATAAGGCACCTGTTTTCGGTGTGGAGCCAAGACCTGACTTATATGGAGTGGCAGAAGATGGCCAGTGCGGTTGCGGATGAGGTCAACAGCGGCGCACACGGGGTGGTGGTATCCCACGGCACTGACACGATGCACTTCACGTCAGCAGCGCTTTCCTTCATGCTAAAGGACATCAATGCCCCGGTCGTCCTTACGGGGGCGCAAAGGAGCAGCGACAGGGGTTCGAGCGACGCGTTCCTCAACCTCATAGCGGCGTTTGACATCGCGGCAAAATCAGATATTGCGGAAGTCGGTATATGCATGCACGCTTCGGGCTCTGATGATAAAATACAGTTTTTGAGGGGGACCAAGGCAAGGAAGATGCACACGTCAAGAAGGGACGCGTTCAGACCAGTAAACGAAAAGCCAATAGCCTTCGTGAAGAACGGCGAAATCATATACGCGAATGAATACAGAAAGATGTCAAAAACCGCAACAACGGCGAAGGCCATTACAAAATTTGAGCCCCACATTGCGCTCGTAAAGGTTTTCCCCGGTTCCGATCCGGAGATAATAGAATACTACCTTGAAAAAGGTTACAGGGGCATCATACTTGAAGGCACGGGTCTTGGGCATGTACCCATTGATGTTGAACATGAAGGGCACTCGTGGCTGCCACACATAAAGAACGCGATAGCTTCAGAAGCAGTGGTAGGCATGACATCGCAGACACTGTACGGAAGAGTACATGAAAATGTGTATGAGCCATTAAGAGTGTTGAGCGATGCCGGAGTCATATTCTGCGAAGACATGCTTCCTGAGACCGCTTATGTGAAGCTTGGGTGGCTGCTTGGCAATCACACCGTAAAGGAGGCAAAGGCACTCTTGAACAAAAATATAGTCGGCGAGATAAAGGAAAGGCTGACTTATGACGAATTCCTCATATGATCCTCATGATAGAAAGAAAATCAAAACCAACGGTTGAGAAAAACGCCACAAAGGGCCAAGGCGAAGACAGTCATTATGCCGAGCTCGGCTTCATGTGCGGCCTGGAGATACACCAAAGGCTTGCCACTTCAAAAAAGCTGTTTTGCGACTGCCCGGCTTCTATTGCGGAAGAGGATCCGCTCATCGGAAAAATAGACAGGTATCAAAGAGCAGTGGCGGGAGAGCTTGGCAATGTGGACAGGTCCGCGGAATTCGAGGAATTCAGGAACAGAAAGTTTGTATATGACATACATGTGAACCATTCATGCCTTGTAGACATAGACGAAGAGCCGCCGCATAGGCTTAACGAGGAGGCACTCGGAATCGCGCTCTCTTTGTCAAAGGCGATGAAAATGAATATCATAGAGGAGCTTCAGCCCATGAGGAAAGAGGTAGTGGACGGAAGCGATCCGAGCGCATTCCAAAGGACCATATTTGTCGCAGCAGACGGTGAGATAACCGTCAACGACAGAAAGATTGGGATGCCGTCGTTGTTCCTGGAAGAGGAATCGTCAGGCATAGTAACAGCAACCGAGGACTCGTCGAATTATGACATAAGCAGATTGGGCATCCCATTAATAGAGATAGACACTTCACCATACATACCATCCCCAAAGGCAGCCAAGGAGATAGCGCTGTACATAGGGACACTGCTAAGGATATCCGGAAAGGTTCAGAGGGGAATAGGCTCCATAAGGCAGGACGTCAACGTATCGATAAAAAGAGGCAACAGGGTGGAGATAAAGGGACTTCAGGAGGTAGACAAGATAGACAAGTTCATAGAAAACGAGGTAGTCAGGCAACAGAAACTGATTGAAATCGTTGATGAACTGTCAAAGATGGGCGCAAAGGTCGAAGACAATGTGGTGGATGTCACAAACATATTCACGGGAAGCAATGTGAGAGTAATAAGCACCCATCTTGAAAAGAACGGAAAGGTGCTTGCGTTTGCATTGAGGAATTTCAAGGGCTTCCTTGGTAAGGAGATAAATCCGAACAGAAGATTAGGGACGGAAATAAGCGATTATGCGAAGATGGCAAAGGTAAAGGGGCTCATACACAGCGATGAAAACCTCGCAGGCTACGGGTTTACCGAAAAGGATCTCGGCAAACTGAAAGAGGCGCTTGACCTGGGGGAAAATGATGCATTCATACTCATAGCCGGAAGCGAGAACGACGTAAAGAGGGCGGCAATACTCGCGGTAGACAGGGCGAAGTATGCGCTGGTTGGCGTGCCATTGGAAACGAGGGGCGTCTCTAACGTTGAACTGTGCACTACAAAGTTCCAGAGGCCGCTTCCGGGAGGTTCAAGGATGTATCCTGAGACCGACGCAAAACCGATACCAATAACGAACGAGATGCTCGCAATGGCAGAAAAGTCCGCTCCGAATATAGAAAAGGAAAGAAAGAGGCTATCTGAGCTCGTGAGCAACAGCGATTTGTGCGATACATTGCTGGTTTCCCAAAGACTGAACCTGTTCAAAAACATAGTGTCAAAGACAAAAGCAGACCCAAACTTTGTGGCAAACACCATAATTCAAAAGTTCACAGAGCTAAAGAGGAACGGGTTCAACATAGACCTGATAGACGAAAGGAGGCTTACCGATCTGTTTGAGGAGTATGGGAAAGGCAAGATAACAAAGCAGGCGGTGGATGAACTGCTCAAGAACATGACGCTTAACAAGACAGGCACCAGCGAGCTCATAACGATAAACAGGCTGCACAGGATAACAGGCATCGAGCTGCGCGACCTGATTGACAGGATAAGGAAGGAGTCCAATACCAGCAGCCCGGATGAGCTCAGGACGGTAGTCATGTCAAAGTATAGGCTGAATGTTGACGGAAGCGAACTAAACTCATTGTTAAAATGATGCAATGAAAAATACCCACAAATCCAGGAGCCTGCTAACTTTCTTGGTTTTGATATTTCTTGCAACAGTCATTTCAATGCTATACCAGCTCGGATTCCCGGTAGCGTTCTTTACCATCATGGGATATACACAGACGCACGCGGGCTTTCTGCCCAATTTGCTCTTTAGCCCGTTTTCTTTTATAGTCGATTACCTGTTCTGGTTTGGCATCGCTTCGATGTTCACCGCAATATTGAGCATCTTCAGAAGAGGCACGGCAGATGTCCTGCTTAAAAAGGCCCATGCAAACCTCAGGTTCCTTATAGTTGCAATAATGCTTCCCGTATTTATTTTGCTTGGCCTTTATTATTCGTACAACACCCCGCTTTACTTCACGAATACCGCGGACCTTCAGTTTCCTGCGCAGTTTTATTATGTAGTGAGCAACTGTACAGCTTCGTACGGTTGCATAGGTCAGGGATCTTATTCGACCGCGTTCTTCTATCCGCCTATGTTAATCATCGATTACATCTTCTGGTTCGGCGTGTTTTATTTCGCTTATATGCTGATCTCCTTTGCAAAAAGGTAGGCTCATTCGATTATTTTACTTTCCTTAAGGAGCCTTTTGCCCTCTTTAATGCGCCCCAGCGCGTACTCGTTGTCTTCCATGAGATACTTTGCCCTTTTTGAACCCGGATAGTATTTCAGGCCCAACTTTGCATAGTCTATAGCCTTTCTGCTCAACTGCAGCTTCCTTTTATGACTTAACCGCTTTATTTTCGTCTTGTCCCACCACGGATTTGACATGGCCGCACAATTGACATAATAGTTGCCGAGCATTTGCCTGTCATTCAGGACCTTATAATCTGCCTTTGCGTATTTTGCATCATATATCCTTCTTGCCGGATCTATCAGAACATGCTTTCCGTTTGTTTTATAGACAACACATGCATGATCCCACGTTTCGCCCTTATTTTTGAACGGGAACATCTCGCAGTACTTTGCATTTACGCCAACCGAACGCAGGGCTGCCACTAAAAACAATGTCAATTCAAAGCAATGGCCGGATTTGGTTTTCCATACTTCTGCCGGCAATTTTATTGCCATGGACTTC
>JAMCZN010000043.1 GCA_023485505.1 Candidatus Martarchaeota archaeon
CATAGCAAGGTTCCTTACCGCTATGTCCAACCTTCTGCTTGCGCTTACGTCAACAGGTATGTTTGATATTATGCCTCCGTATCTGACCCTTGTAGTGTCTTCGATTGGAGCGGCATTTTCAAGAGCTTTAATATATACTTGTATTGGGTTCTCCTTCGTCTGCCTTGAGATTATTTCAAACGCATCCTCTATTATCCTTAATGTGGTGAGCTTCTTGCCCTGGAGCCTTCCCTTTGTCCTTATCACCTTTCCTCCGACCTTTCCTCCTGTGCCTCCTCTCATCATGTCGTTGGCGAGCCTTTCTATTATGTTTATGGTTGCCTTTGAAAAGTCCTTCTTGCTCGTCCTCCTGTAAGTGACAGGATAAATGAGAGGCTTCAGATTAACGTAATTCCTAAGGCTAAGATCGCGCACCTCAAGGCCATCGTAACCGTACTTGTTGAAAAGCAGTATGTTTTTGTTTGGCGATGACGACATGTTAGCCGAACTTTCCGAGGACGGTTCTGGAGACGGTGACGGCGCCTTTGTTGCCTTCCTTTTTGCCTTCTTTGCAGCGTCTGCCGACATTGGTTCTTCTACCTCTTGCTTCACTTCCTGCACCATAGCTGTTGTTTCCTCTGCCACGCTCATCATCTCTTTGGTTTCTCCTTCTTTCCCTTCCTTACCATCTGCAAGTCAGTGCTGTTGACTGCGACTACCTTGTATTTCATTCCCGGAATGCATCCCATCTGGCCCCTTTGCGAGCCGCCGAGCCCTTCTATGACCACTTCATCGTGTTCGTCTATGAAGTTAATAGAGCCGTCGCCAGGAACGAATGCGCCGACAACCTTGTGGTTCTTGACAAGCTGCACCCTTACGCACTTTATCATGCCAGAGTGAGGCTGCTTTTGCTCTACTGCAAACTTCTGGAGCACAAGTCCCTTTGCCCTTGGAACTGTTCCCATAGGGTCGTACTTCTGCTTAAGCTTGAACTTCTTCCTCTTGAGCCATTTCTTCAGCATGCGCTGATGCTTCCTTTGTCTTACAAGTTTTCTAGCAGCAAATTCTCCGTTCGGCATGTTACACCTCTTCCAATATTTTTGAGTTTCCCTCTTCGATAACAGAAAGCACGGCGACAGAGTATGGCTTTCCGCATACCGCGCCAAGCTCCATCGAGTTTCCGTCAAATACCACTAGCTTCGTGCCCGAGACCTTTGTCACGTGATTGATGTCATCTATTATGTCGCTGCGATTTCCCGAAGCGACTATCACGAGCTTTGCGGTATCCTCCCTGATTGAATCAACGACCTTATTCAAGCCGAGGGCTACCTTGCCGCTGTCCACAGCTAAGCGTATATTTGTTGGTAAATCAGCCATACAAATCAATCAGAAATCCATTAGGACGATAGCAACAAACTACCGAGAGGAATCTAAGAGTATTTATCATGGAAAGGTATATATAGTTTATTGAGACTGGAGAAAAGCGGCAGTTTGTTTGCGGCATATGCAGGCCAATGCCAAAAATATCAAAATCAGTTCTGGGTCACGAAGTTGCAGCCGGTCGGTTCGACAAAGTTGTTGCTCAGTATGAGCTTCAGATATCCCAGGTACGGTATTGACGCTATTTCTTTCCCGTCGACCTGGCCAAGCGTCGGCGGATAGTTCTGGTACTGTATGTCAAGACCTGGATTGTTGTCCCCCTTTGTCAGTACGTAGTAGGTCCCGCTCGCGTTTACGATCGCGTATGCGCGGTGCACTATGTAACTGTCGCCAAGCTTGTAGAATTCATCCTGTGGGATTGTCCCATAGACCACTATGCTGTTGTTCTTGTCCCCGGTTATGGTGGTATTGCCTATCGTTATGGATTTGGTGGTGACCTCTTGTGCAACAGTCCCGTTGCTGTACTTTATATTGGCTATTCCGCAGTTGTATCTTATCAGGCCTGTTTGGTTGTATACTATGGACGAACCGCTCGGCGTCACCTTTATCAGCCCGACATTGTCGCCTGGCGCATAAAGTTGCGACACGTGCGCATATCCGTTCGCCTGCGAAGAGTATGCAACACATTCCAATGAGACGTTGTTTAGGTTTGAGAATGTGGCATTCCAGCCCTTCTGCGATACGTTTACGATTGGCGCCCTGATGTTGTTTATGTTGACGCCCTGCAGCATTATCATGTCCCCTCTTTGCAGCGCTGGCAGCATGCTGCAGCTTGGCACCACATCAAGCGGGGTCGGAGTGCCAAGGGCAAACTGCATCCCAAACCATATTATGACCACGGCCGCTATCGCTATGACAATCTCAAGGATGTTCTTCTTGTAACCCTCTTCCTTGAAGCCATTTAGGACCTCTATGGTTATGGTTATTATGATAAGGAAAAACAACGCTGCGCCGATAATCATCGACAATGAACTTACACCCTGCACAATCAGATATGCTACGAAGAATATTACTATCAATATATAGAGGGGCATGGTGTCTACTACCCTCTTTTCGCCTTTGGGTCCGGACTTCGGTCTGTCATGCTGCTTCTTGGGCTTTGCATGCGTGATTGACATCTTTGATTTGCGCAAATATATCCACCTACCTGTTCGACGTTAGCTGTATTCCCACCGCCTGTGACTCGTTATCCTTCTTCGCTATCCCTATCGCAGTATCAGCGGCAGTTATCAGGGAATCGTTGTGGCTTACCACTATGAATTGGGATATCTTGCTTAGCTCTTTTATCAGCATTGAGAGCTTCTTCGAGTTTTCCTTGTCAAGAGCTCCGTCTATTTCATCGAATATGTAAAATGTCATCGGCTTCCGCATCTGTATGGCAAATATCAGCATAAGCGCCATCAGGGACCTCTGGCCGCCGGAAAGCCCTTCGGGATCGTGCCTGTGCTTCCCTACCTTCATGTCTACAAGAAGACCGGTATTGAACGGATCCTTGCTGTCCTGCAGGTACAATGAAGCGTTGCTGCCCGGTATTATTGGCATAGTGGTATAGAGCTTCTTGAAGTTCTCGTTCACAGTATTGAGGGTCTCGTTGAACACGCTGAGCTTCCTTTCCTCAAGCTGCTGTATCATATCAAGTATCGACGTTCTTTCGGTTTCAAGCACCTGGACCTTTTGATGCGCATCCTCCACTTCCCTTTTCTTTGAATCGTATACTTCCGGAGCCTTTAGGTTGACATTTCCGAGTTTCTCGAGTTCCGATTTTGATATTATGACCTGTTTTTCAAGCGCCTCCATGCTCTTGTCTTCTATGAACTGCGTGTTCTGCGGATATGTTGCTACCTCTGCCTTCAAGTCGCTGAGCCTCGTCTGGAGTTCACCCCTGCCCCTCTCCATCTCGTTAATCTCGCGGTTTACCCTGTCGAGATCCATTGCGGCCCTGTTTCGCTCAACGCCTATCTTCGATATTTTTTCTTCGCATTCCTGTATCTGCTTGTATATCCCGCTGGTCTTTTTCCCGTGGCTCTCTATGCTTGCCTGCAGTTCGGCTTTTTGCTTCGTTATCTCTCCGTTGCTCTTTTCCATCTCCTCTATCCTTTTTGCCGTTGCCTTTATCGTGCCCTTTGTCTTTGCAATCTCGGTGCCAAGTTCCTCAAGCCTTATCGTATGCATATCGTTTTCCTTTGTAATCGCAGCGAGGTTCATCTTAAGCCTGTCTATCTCCTCCCTTTGGAGCTTCATCTTCTCTATCTCCTCCTTAGACTTTCCGGACTTGGACCTTACGGATATAAGCACATCGAGCCCGGACTTGAGGCCCACGTTCTCTTCCTTCAAAGAGGATATAGCGCGTCCAAGCTCGTCTACCGCCCTTATCATCCTGTCAAGCCTGTCCCTTATCTCGGATTTTCTGTCCTGACTCTTCTTTACCTTGACTTCTAGCGCCTCCATTCCCCTGTTTATCTCATCCTCTTCGGAAAGGGACCTTTTCATCTCGTGATTAAAGCCATAAATCTCGTTTTCGTAGCTCGCTATCTTCTTCGTCATTATTGCGATTGCAGCTTCGGATTCCTTTTGCCTTGTGACAAGCTCCTTCTTCTGCTCCTCCATCTTGTTCAGCTTGTTCTTGACAAGCGTAGCAGACTGTATCTTGAACGTGCCGCCAGTCACAACGCCGCTGGGCTCGACTATCCCGCCATCAAGCGTCACATATCTGCAGCTGCCCAATCCTAGCTTCTTTGCGTCGTTTATATTGTCCACTATGAACGTGTTCGCAAACACGAACCTAAAGACGTTTTCAAACTTCTTGTCAAACGTTATATGATCTAAAAGCGGCTCCGCTTTCACTTTTTCCTTGCCTTCCCTCACCGCTATGTCCTCTATCGGTATGAAGGACGCCCTTCCTTGTTTTCCGGACTTAAGGATGTCTATTGCCGAATTTGCGGTCTCTATGGAATCCACTACGAAATAGTTGAGCCTGCTTCCGGCTGAGGCGGAAACCGCAAGCGCGTACTTCTCATCGTACTTGCACAGTTCCTGCACGGTCCCATAGAACCCCTTTTTCATCTTTCCCTTGAGCGCCTCGGCCACCTTGTCCGATGACGCGTTGAGCTGCGCATATGTCATCTTCAGGTCTGCGGCTTCCTCATAGAGCTCCCCTAATTTGTTGATTATAGAATCGCGATTTTTCTCCTCCTTTGAAAGTTCGCTTACAAGTTGCGCCTTGTTGTTTTCAAGGTTTGACATCGCATCCTTGCTTGATTTTATGTTATTTGAAAGCGCAGACCTCTTTACGCCAAATTCGTTGAGGGATTTCTGCATCTCCGTAAGGTTCTGGTCTATCGATTCATGTTCCGCGCCAAGCTGCGCCCTCTCCGACGTCATTATGATGAGCTTTGAGTCCATTTCCTCTATTTTCTTGTAATTAGCGCTATACTTGTCTGATATCCTTGTCAGTTCGTCTTCATCGGTGACTACCGCTTCCGGCATGTCCTTTGACTTGACACCGATCTCGAACTTGAGTTTGCTGATTGTGGATGCATTCTCCGTTACCTTTTCCCTTATGCGCTTCTGTTCGTTTTCTATAGATTCGAGATGTTCGTTTGACTTTGAAAGTGTTTCACTGTTTGATGAAAGCTGCGTCTCCAGTACGGCGATGTTCCTGTTTGCCTCTTCAAGGGACCTGTTTATCGAACCCGCTTCTGTTGATTTTTCGCCAAGAGTCTTCGAAAGCTTGTCCCTTTCGGCAGAGACATGCCTCATCTGCTCATCGGAATCCGCAATCTTTTTCTCAATAGAATTCTTGCTCTTCGATTTTTCATCGTAAGTGCTCGCTATGCTGTTGAATCTTGTGCTTATGTCGCGTTCCCTGAGCTTGAGCAAAGTAAAGTTGGCCGACTTCACTATGGCGGACAGTTCTATCCACTTCTCGGCATCTACCTTGTCCCTTTCCAGGTCGTCAAGGACCTTGGACCTTTCCCCGAGCATTATCTTCGCTTCGCTTACCTTCATGTCAACCTTTTCAAGCTCCCGCATGGATGCGTCCTTTTTCTCGTTGAACTCCTTTATCCCTGCAGCCACGTCTATAAGTTCCCTTCTGCCCTTTGGGCTGAGGCTGAGCAGATACTTAATCTCGTCTTGCGTTATGGTGTTGGTCTCGTTTATCTCGCTGTGGATTGACCTCAACACCTCTATTACCTCCTGTCGCGTGACCCTCTTGCCGTCAAGCCTGTAGGCAACCTTCCTTTCTGAGTTTACGCTCCTTATTACCTCCAGCTCCTTTTCTCCGGAAATCTTTACCCTGACGTAGGCCTTCTTTGTCTTTGTGTCGGTATTGGGCTTTGCAAGCGCATTGATCAGTTTCTCAGAGGTGGATACCCGCATCCTCTTGAGAGAGGTCTCTCCCAGCGCAAATAGGAGGGAATCGCATATGTTTGATTTTCCTGAACCGTTTGGACCAACAATGCAGTTGAAGCCCTTGTTGAACCTCAGCGCTGCGTTCTTGAAAGACTTGAAATTGTGGACTACCAGCTCATCGAGATAGTACATTACTACACCAGTCGCTGATTTATATCGGATATCGTCTATTTATGCTTTTTGCTTCGGTGAGGTTTGTTTAAACCAGGGCTTGCAGGACAGGACATATTCCAGCCATGCCTGAAAAGCATCTTTAATCAAAGATGCATTCTGGAGCATATGTGTATTTGTATTCCTTTGATGCAAGAAGAATTTCATAATTTTTTATCTTTTCTGGGAATTCATCCCTCAATTTGTTAATTATGTTCTGTAATTCAGTATTCGTTTTAGTGCACGCGTATGTAAGGATATTGAATCTCCCCACTGTCTTTGTGGCCCACAGTATTCCTTCACTATTGGAAAAAAATGAATGAATCTTCTTTTCAGTCACTTCATCTAATGGTAATACGTTAAAAAGCAAAACGTGTACGGTATAACCTATGCTGCTGTAATTTATCACTGGCTTGAACGAGATGATTCCGCTTTCTGACATTCTCTTAATCCTGTACCCTACGGCATCTTGGGACATTCCAAGGGATTTTGAAATCTCTATAGAGGGCATGCGTGCATCATTCGCTATTTTTCTTATTATTTTGAGATCTTTTTTATCTAGTGAGTAGGGCTCTTTTTGTTTTGTTATGTAAAATGTGTCATTCTTCAACCTTAGTTCCTCGAAAAAGCTTTTTGGGAAATAACCAGGCACATAGTAATTCATTATTATGCTTATTTCATAATCTCCGATAAACTTGCCCATGTGAGAAAGGATTTCTACCATAATATTATCGAATTCGACCAAACTTCTCGCTATTACCGCTATCTCAAGATCATATGCGCCAAAAAACCACAGTGCAGCCCTTACAAATGGCATCGGACTTATCACATCCCTTACGATCCTTTCGGCCTCCTTGGACGGATTGTTCAGTTTTATGAAAATATGATATGCAGTGTAACCAAATCTTGCAATATCCACATTGGTTACTGTACCCCTTAGAACTCCGTCTTTTCTATAGCCATCTATCCGATATTTTACAGAATCGCGAGAGAGACCAACCTTTTTAGCTATCTTATTTATCGGTATGCGTGCGTTAGCCCCAAGCACGTACAATATCCTCTTGTCCTTCAAATCTAACTTTATGATTTTGTGGTTTCCAGAACCAACTGACAATTGTGGTAAAACATCCATGTTAATCTTATTTTATCGTAATTTATTTAATTATTTTGCCATTTTAACGTAAAAATTAATCAAACGTTTCTTCTGCTTCCAAAACAATATTATATTGGTGATCAAATGGAGACACACAGAAATGTCGACTCATATTTTGAATGGAAGGTCAAATTGGTCAGGTCTTATATGGAAGAGCATATGCCAATACTCCCATATCACAATAGGATACACGCTGAAGGCATCGTTACAGCGATAGATATGCTGGCCAGCATGGAAAAGATTTCGAAGACTGAAAGGTATCTTTTGGAAACAGCAGGCTACCTGCATGACATAATATACGTGCCGTTTGCAAAGGACAATGAGGAAAGGAGCGCCGAAGTCGCTGGAAAGTTACTATCGGAACTAAACTATTCTGATGACGAGATAAGATTAGTTCAAAGCCTAATAATGGCGACCAAGTTGCCAACAAACCCAAAAACGCCATTGGAGCAGATAATATGCGATGCTGATGTTGATAACCTTGGAAGGGATGACTTCTTTGAAAAGACGGAAAACCTCAGGAATGAATTTGGCGTGCTTGACAAGCACCAATGGTGTGTTACTACGCTGGAATTCATGAAACGCCACAGATATTAT
Source organism: Candidatus Martarchaeota archaeon (assembly GCA_023485505.1). Lineage (GTDB taxonomy): Archaea > Micrarchaeota > Micrarchaeia > Micrarchaeales > Micrarchaeaceae > JAJZYD01. The sequence continues at coordinate 7,733 of JAMCZN010000043.1, forward strand.
ACAGAATCGGCACAAACGGCCAGGAACAATGGAAAAGAGGATAACATGGACAAACTGGTAGAGATGATAGAGAATCCATACCTAAATATTGACGAAGCGGGCCACCAGGTCGCATTGATGACGAAAACGGGCCCACAATATGCACTTGCAAACCTGTGCAAAGAGGACGCTTTTGCAGCTTCCGTAAATTTGTTTGCCATAGAAATGAACAGACTAACCAACAATAGCTTTGGTTTGTGCAAGGTAAAGCCCAGCGGCAGACCCGGAGACTTGCTCCTTGTACTTGAGAAATCTATCAGGAAACCGGATGATTTGGATAAGGATACCGCGCATCAGCTAGGCTTGGAGCTCAGTGAATGGGGCTGGAATGAGAAGGGCTTACTGGTGCTGCATTTCAAAGAGGCGCCAAAGGAGAGTATTCATCTTAGGAATATAGTATTGGCAGACTAAAGATCAGTAAGAGTATCTTCTATCATATCAAGAAGTTGTGGGAACTGTGAGAATCCATCCTCTTTCCTAAAGTGACCAGCACCCTCTATTACGGTTATTGCGATATCCAAAGGCTTTGAGATTTTTTCCACCATATCCAGGCTCACGCCTCTGTCATTATTGGAGTTTATCATGTATATATATTCACAATTTCTCTTTATCTTCTCCCAAACAAACTTCTTTTCATAGAAAGTTCCTAGCTCGTTCACACCAGTGCCATATGAAATAGGTTTTGTGATAAAACAAGATACTAGGAAGGTGCTTTTTACTCTTTCATCAAGTTTTTCTAGAAGATCCAAAACAAATGTAGCGCCAACACTGTGGCCAATGAGGATGCTATCTTTGTCAACGTGCTTTTCAAACCTTTTGAATACTTCAAACCAGTTTTCAAGGGTCGCTGCCTTTCCTATTGGGAAGGTGGGAGTAAATACAGAACACCCTATATCCTCAAGTTCCTCCTTTAGCCATGGATACCAATCGGATTCTGGAGTTGCATTCCTTCCATGGAAAATAAAAACGTTTGGCATAATCGTTCCTAAGGTGATTTCAGATGATTGCCGCCATTGACATATACCTCTTCGCCATTCAGGTATTCCGCTTCATCGGAATCGAGATAGTATATGATCTTTGCAATGTCCCTTGGAGTGCAATTCCTTCCCAACGGATTTGACTTCGCCATCGATTCCCAGCCCTTGTCATCGACTCCCCACTGGTCCCACAATGGAGTCCTTGTCACACCAGGATTAACGCTGTGGGTCCTGATGCCATATTTCGCAAGCGCAATCGCGCACGTCTTCGTAAAGTTCATCTTTGCCGCTTCTGCAGCTGCAGCTGCCGGGAATGAGGGTTGCGTTTCGTGCGCCCACGACGAGGTTATGTTTATTATAGTTGCACGCTTTGATTTCTTAAGCAACGGAAGAGAGTATTTTGTCATAAGAAATGTGCCCTTTACCCTAACGTCGAATGTCTCATTCCATTTTTCAAGGTTCATGTCCTCTATAGTGACGTTGTAGTCTACAGCAGCATTGTTCACAAGCAGATCGAGCCTGTTTGACTTTGTCCTTACTTCTTCTATCGCTTTCTTCACGCTGTCCTCATTTCTTACATCCAACGGGATTACTGAAATGTTCTTGTTGCCATTGAACTCCTTTTCCGCAGCTGCCTTATTCTTCAGGTAAGTCGCATATACAAAATAACCATTTTCAGAAAGAAACTTCGCCACGCCTGCGCCTATCCCAAGCGATGCGCCCGTAATCAATGCTACCCTCTTATCATTTGCCAAACAATCACCCAATAGATTTAGAAAATAGGTAATATAGCCTTATGTATTTGGGGTTGCGCCGTGATAAGGAGGTATATTATTTATGCTCCGCATATAATAGCTATAATTGGGTGGATCTCTGGAAAACGACAGATTCATGAAAGCCTGCAGGCTCAAGAGCACGGATGCGACTCCAGTATGGTTTATGCGGCAGGCGGGCCGTTATCTTCCGGAATACAGAAAGATAAGGAAGACCAATAGCATGTTGTCCATCTTGAAAAATCCAGAGCTCTCTGCAGAGATAACCGCCATTCCGGCAGACAAGCTCGGTGTTGATGCAGCAATAATATTCACGGATATAATGGCTATCCTTTACGCTACAAACATAGAATTTGACCTAAAGGATAACGTCGGGCCAGTCATACGCAATCCGATAAGGGGATTGCCACAGGTCAAAGCCATTGAAACAAAAAGCGTAATAGATAATGTTCCGTTTCTGTCAGATAGCATTAAACTTAGCAAGAACAACATTGATGTTCCGTTGATAGGATTCTCTGCTGCGCCATTCACCCTTGCAAGCTACCTAATTGAGGGAGGTTCATCGGGCGATTTCATGTCGACAAAGGAATTCATGTACAGAAACCCGACAGCATGGCATTCGCTAATGGAAAAACTGGGCCCTTTGATACTTGAATACCTTAAAATGCAGATTAAATCAGGCGTGGATGCCGTCCAGTTGTTTGATAGCTGGGCCGGATGCCTTGATTCTTATGACTACAACACTTATGTGGCAAAATATACCAAAGGCATCTTTGACGGATTGAAGCATTATGACGTTCCTACGATACATTTCGGGACCAATACGTCAGCGATATTGAAAGACATGATGAAAGCGGGTGGAAATGTATGCAGTGTTGACTGGCGCATTGGGCTTGATGACGCATGGTCCAAAATAGGCCGCAATACCTCGATTCAGGGCAATCTTGATCCGGCCGCGCTGCTTGGCCCCAAAACATACATAAAGAATAAGGTTCTTGATATAATGAAAAGGGCAAATGGAAGGAACGGCCATATATTTAACTTGGGACACGGCGTTTTGCCGGAGACGCCGGTTGAAAGCATAAGATATGTTGTTGACATCGTACATGGATTTGGGTGACGTTTTGAACAAAAACAATATTGCGGTTTTGCTGCTTGCTTATGGAAGCCCAGACTCATTAAATGACGTGCCGGCTTACCTGAAAAACATAAAGGCAGGGCATTCTGAACACGGAGCAGCGGATCCGACACAGGAGGAAATCGATAAACTGGAAAAACGGTATACCGCAATAGGGGGCATATCGCCATTCAACGAGATAACCCAAAAACAAGCCAGTGATCTTGAAAAATCCCTGAATGCGAATGGCATAAATGCAAAAGTCTACGTCGGAATGAAGTTCTGGAAGCCAACAATAACCGAATCAGTAAAAAGCATGAAAGAGGATAATGTGAAAAGGGCCATAGTGCTGCCAATGGCGCCTTACTACTCAAGCGTAAGCACAGAGGGCTACAGGAAAGAGATGCTTTCAGCGATGAAGTCCCAAGGCTTCAATCCAGAAATAGATTTTATAGAGTCGTGGAACACTAACGAACGGTTCATAAAGGCATGGACAAGCAGCATAGAGGTCGCGATAGCGAGATCTGGGGTATTGGTAACTGACGTTGCCCTGCTCTTTACTACCCATAGCCTGCCGGCAAGGGCGGCTGAAAAGGACGGGGATATTTATCAGGAGCAATTCATGAGAACGGCAACGGCAATAGCAAAAGAGCTTTCGGCAAAGGAATGGTTTACGGCTTACCAAAGCGCAAGCGGAAAAGACTGGCTCGGACCGGACGTAAAGGAAAGGGCCACAGACCTTAGCAAGAAGGGCTACAAGGCGATAGTCATAGCCCCGATAGGGTTCCTGGCAGAGAACCTTGAGACTATGTATGACATAGACATAGAATGCGTAGAGCCATTGAGCAAATGGGGGGTCAATGTTGTCAGGGCGGGTCTTCCAAACTCAAATCCCTTATTCATAGACGCGCTCGCATCAATAGTAAGAGAACATACGAAATGAATGGTGATTATCGATGGACAGATTTATAGTTGGCACAAGGGGCAGCAGGCTATCGCTTATCCAAACGAAGATAGTGGTCGATGCGCTGAAAAAAAATGCGCCAAACATAAATGTGGAGATCAAAACGATAAAAACAAGCGGGGACATAGACAAAAGCACGCCGCTATACAAGCTGAAAGGAGTGGGAGTATTTGAAAAGGAGATAGATCTTGCAATCATGAATGGAGACATAGACTTCGCAGTGCACAGCCTCAAGGACCTTCCGACAAAACTTCCCGATGGGATAGCCATAGCGGCTATCCCGGAAAGGGCCAGCCCAAACGACGTGCTCATTTCCAAAGACGGAAAAAAACTGGAAGGACTAAAGAAAGGGGCCGAAATAGGAACAAGCAGCATACTGCGCATGGCGGAGATAAAGGGCATCAGAAAAGACCTTAAGGTAAAGGACATAAGGGGAAATGTCGAAACACGGATAGCAAAACTGGACAATAACGAGTATGATGCGCTGATACTTGCGGAAGCCGGAATATCAAGGCTGGGCCTTTCAAGCAGGATATCACAAACCCTTCCTCTGGAAACCTTTACTCCGGCGGCGGGGCAGGGGGCGCTCGCAGTTGCAGCGGCTGAAAAAAGGAAGGATGTGCTAAGTATATTGAGCGGCATAGACAACCAGACGGCAAGGGCGGAGATTACCGCAGAAAGAACCGTCACTTCGATAATCGGAGGGGGTTGTGAGGCGGCGGTTGGCACGGTAGGTCGCGCGCATAACGGAAGCCTAAGCTTACTATGCAGCATATTCCCGCCAAACGGGGCAAATGCGCTAACGTGCACCCAGACGATGCCAATAAGCAATGCTGTAGAATTAGGCAAAAAGGTAAGCAAAGAACTTGCGGACAAAGGCGCCAAGGACATAATAGACAGCTGGCATGAAAATTTTGTCAGTGACAAAGATGATTAGGGGAAAGACTATCGTAATAACAAGGGCAGAAAAAGACCAGGAGTATCTTGCAAAAGCAATAGAAACAAGGGGTGGAATTCCTTATGGGTTCCCTACAATTGGATTCAGAATCGTTAGGAATACCGCAAAACTAAAAAGACTGGTTGCTTTGCTGGATTCCGGCAATATCGACTATACGGTGTTTCTGAGCCAGAACGGGTTTGCATACTTTTCCGAACAGTGCAGGACCTCTGGTTTTGATGAAACAAAAATCAAAGGATCAATCAACAAATCCAGAGTAATCGCAATAGGTCCGCAGACCAGGCAAAGGCTCAGGTCTCAAGGAATACGGGTATGGAAGATGCCAACGGAGCACACATCAAATGGCATAGTATCTTTGCTTAAGGAGACAGACGTCACTGGGAAGAACATTGTAATAATAAGGAACCAGTCCGCAAAGAGCTTGCTCGACGATATGGGAGATTTAAAGGCAAACGTCATAGAGTTCCATTCCTATAAGGAGTATATGCCGTATAACCCAATCGCTACAAAGAGGTTGATAAAAGAGTTATCGGATAAAAACATAGATGTAGTTATATTCGGAAGCCCGCTGGCCGCGGAGAACATGCTTAAGATCATGAATATGCAAGTGCCAAGAGCGAAGGCGATTGGACTTTTTGACGGGGTTACCATAGCGGCCATTGGCGCAACCACAATGAAACGCTTGCAAACGCTGGGATTTGAGGTAAGCATACTCCCCAAAAGTCAAAACTTCAATTCCATCATAGAAGAATTAGAAAAGATGGAATAAAAAATAAAAATGAAAATAGAACCTTGCTTTATGTAAGGTTCTGGGCTATTGCGGACGCAAGCGAACTTACAGATGCGTTCTTCGCGGCAGTTATCGTAGCGGTTATGAAGTAGCTGTTCTTATAACCGACTATCAAAAGCGCGCCGTATTGAGGTTCTGCGTTGTACGAATACTCCATGCCGTCAGAAGTCAGATTCTTTGTCGTTGCATTCAGTCCCGTCGTAGTTGACGCTTCGTTGAGAGCGGCAGCGTATGTTGCCGATGCGGCGTTGCTTTTCAATATGATCTCCATCACACCTATGGTATTGCCGTTTGATTCGTGTGACGTAGCCAATAGATACCATTCACCAGTCGCATTTGTCACTACAGATGCAGGTGCATGGCCGGTAGCCAACTGCGCCTGGGTTTCTGATGCATTCTTGTATGTGACGTTGTACGTCATGTTGCTCGTATTATAACCAGCTAAAAGCGTAACAATCTGGCTTTTTGGCATCACTGGAGATGCTTGGTTGCCGCTTTGGGTTCCAATCGAGTTTGATGACGTGGATGTCTTGTTCGTATTGCTGCTTGCATTTACTGCCGGACCAGGTGATGACTTGTTTATCGCACCTGACAATGCCACTACGGCTATTATCGCGATAATCACTATTATCACTATTCCTATTGGTAAAATCTTGTTCGTAAAATCACCAGTAGGTCTTATACGCATACCCTTTTAAGGTTATAGATTTAGCGGCGTAATCGCAGGAAGGAATAACTGCCTTTCTGGAATAAAGCATTATATTGACTTTCGGGATGTTTGGATGAGGTCCATAGTGGTAGTTGGAGGGGGCATATCAGGCCTTGCTGCCGCATATTGCATAAGGAAATATGCGAGGGACAACGGGGACGATATCAATGTAATATTGGTAGAAAGGGAAAGAAGGCTCGGAGGCAAGATCCTTACAGAAAACACCAACGGATTCATAATAGAGGGTGGCCCGGATTCAGTAATATCAACAAAAGAGAACTTCCTTGAATTTTGCAAAGAGATTGGAATAGACAAGAGCATCGCTTTTCAGAAACCAGGAAGTTCCGGAGCATCAATATTCATCAATGGAGGCATAAAGGACCTCCCGAAAGGCATGTCCATAGGAGTACCTACAAAGATTGCACCCATGGCGAAAAGCAGCATAATTTCGCCATTAGGAAAGGCGAGGGCGTTCCTTGAGATTGCCATCCCGAGAGGAAAGGACGGCAATGAAAGTGTAAAGGCGTTCATAAAGAGGAGGTTTGGTTCGGAGGTATACTATAAGATAGCGGAACCATTGGTAAGTGGAATAGCTGCCGGGGATCCGAAATTTACGAGCCTAAGGCAGGTATTCCCCACACTTGCGGAAATGGAAGATGCGCATAGGAGCCTAATACTTGCAGCACGTCGCAACAGGAAAATCGCAAATGGAAACGGAACTGGCACCCAGTCGCCATTTATCACATTCGGAAATGGAATGCAAGAACTCGTCCATGCGCTTATCGGTTATATTGGAAAGAAAAACATCATGACGTCAAAGGCCATCACACAAGTAACAGCAGAAGGGAAGGGTTCTGGGAAAAAATATGTGATAGAATTTGACAAAGGCAAAAGGATCAGAGCTACTGCGATAGTCTTTGCCACTCCCGCATTTGTTACCGCAGATCTCCTTTCGGGGTTTGATGGCATATCTGGCATCCTTAGAAAAATACCTTACGTTTCCTTGGCTACGGTTTCGCTCGCTTACAAAAATAAGGACATAAAAGGCAGCATAAAGGGATCAGGTTTCCTGATACCGCATATAGAGAACAGGCAGATGAACGCGGTCACATGGAGTTCTTTGAAGTGGGACAACCGTGCTCCGCAAGAAAGTTTATTATTAAGATCTTATTTCAATAACTCCTATTCCATTGACAAGCCACTGCCGAACAGCAGCCAGTTGATAAACATCGCAAGAGAGGAGCTTAGGGCCATGGCCGGAATCAGCGCAGCGCCATTGCTTGAAATCGCATACATATGGCACAAAGGGATGCCGCAGTACACGACAAACCACAGCACGATAATAAAGGAAGTGGACAAATGGGCTTCGGACAATCCGGGCATATTCATGACAGGAGCATGGCGCAACGGGACAGGAGTGCCAAGCTGTATATCAAGCGCCATAACAGAAGCGAAAAAAGCGATAGATTACGTTAATACAAGTGATTGAAAGATGAACACGGCAAACCAGGTGGGCATTAGGGGGCCACCAGACTTCAATTCAAAACCGGTGCTCGTATTCTGGGAAACGACCAGAGCGTGCCTGCTTTCATGCAAGCACTGCAGAGCATCGGCCATCAGAACGGCTCTTCCGGGAGAGCTGAGCAAAGAGGAGGGCTTTGGACTTCTAGACCAGATAAGCGGATTTGGAAGCCCGTCTCCGGTAGTAATACTCACTGGCGGAGATCCGCTTATGAGGAGCGACATATTTGAGCTTACGGAATACGCAAAAGGGCTCGGCATAAAATTTGCGCTGTCTCCTGCGGTCAGCGAAAAGCTTACACATGAAATGCTGATGAAACTCAGGGATTCCGGTGCGACTTCGATATCTGTCAGCCTTGACGGGTCCGACAAAGCCACACACGACAGCATAAGGCAGGTGGACGGCACGTTTGACAGGACGATAGAAGTAATAAGGGATTCCGTGAACATGGGGCTCGGCATACAGGTCAATACCACGGTGATGAAAAGGAACCTTCACGAGCTTCCAGAAATATTGCATCTCATTAAGGGCCTTGGAGTGCGCGTCTGGGAGGTGTTCTTCCTGATAAAGGTGGGCAGGGGGACAGAAGTGGACGATATAAGCCAGGAGGAATATGAAAGCGTATGCAACTTCCTTTATGACGCCTCAAGATATGGGGTAGTCGTAAGGACAGTTGAAGCCCCGTTCATAAGAAGGGTGGCAAAAACAAGGCTCCTAAATGGCAACTATTGGAAAGAAGGGCTTTATGACAAGTTCAACTCCGAACTGACAAGGCTTGAGGGTGAGCCAACACAGGACTCCACGATAGCGCCAAGAGGCACCCTTGATGGAGACGGCATAGTATTTGTGGCATACGATGGCACGGTCTATCCTGGAGGCTTCATCCCAGTGGCAATAGGAAACGTGAGAAGCGGTAACCTTGTCAATATTTACAGGGAAAACAAGCTCATGAAGGACATAAGGAGCAGGAACATATCCGGATTTTGCGGCAAATGTGATTTGAATAAGATTTGCGGGGGCAGCAGGGCGAGGGCATATGCAGCCACTGGCGACCCGCTCGCATCAGACGATGCATGCGTTTATGAGAAACTGACAAAGTGCTAGTTGCTTTTATCTTTAACGGCAGCCCTTCCTCCAAGATTCTTCGGAATGTGGAGCGCTACCACAGATTCTACGTGTGGGCCATACAGTATTCCTGCTATCTTCGGTCCGTCAACCACCGCAACAATGTTTGCCTCTTCGAATCTCATCTTGCTTATAGCCCTGGAAAGCTTCTCTCCCTTGCTTATGGCAGGTATTTCCGTGCTGAAATCCTCTATGCTTTTGTCGAGCATGCTTTCGGCGTTCTTTGCGGACGGATTCATTATCAGTTTTGAAACCAGGAACACCTTCCCATTCTTCCTGTATATCACTATGTGGGTACCCTTCTTAAGAAACAGTTCATAAAGGTCCCTCATTTTAGTCGAGTGCTTGGCTGTTATGTAGTTCTTGCTTATCGCATCTGAAACGCGTAAGGTGGAAGTGTACTTCTCCACGTATGCGGCTTGCAATTCAGATTGGGCGCCGCCATAAAGGAACAGCACTACGACAAAATCAAACAAAACCACAAATGAGAAGTATGATATCGATATGCCTGGGATAAGCCCATAATAGAATATAGTGCCTATTATGAATAGCGCAAGTATGACATTGCTTATCTTCACTGCAAGCTTCGTTGCGCTGAATGAATCCCTTTTCCTTTCCAGATAGCTTTTCAGCACCCGTCCGCCATCAAGCGGAAACGCGGGAAGAAGATTGAACACGCCGAGGATTATGTTGAGCAGGAATAACAACTGGAACATCAGCGAAAGGAAGCCGGCAGGCATGTATACCGAAGCCGTGCCGAACAGCATGGCAAGGACTATGCTCATCAGCGGACCGGCAAGTGCTATCCTGAACTGGGTCTCCGGCTTCATCGAATCGAGATCTATTATCGAAGCCCCACCCAACGGGATCAGTATTATCTTCTTGACGGGAAAGCCGCTTTTTATCGATGTTATTGAGTGGGCAAGCTCATGTATCACGACCATTGCGAAAAGCAGCACTATGAAAAAAAATAGGAAGAAATTGAAATTAGACACTATCCCGAGATAAAGCGATATCAGAAGCAAAAGTACGAATGTCCAGTGCAACTGTATGTCTATTCCGAAAACCCTTATCAGGCTGACTGCCCCGTTTGCCATACTATTAGATGCCATAAGGATATTTATAACGCTTTTCCATATCTTTTCATGGAATACCTTGAGGACAGGATTAAGTTCGCATTTGACGAATGCGCTGCCATAGTAAGGCCCACCGGAAGCAAAAAGAATTTTCTTGTCGTGGGGGATTTACACATTGGAACGGAGAGGAAGTTCAGAGATAGAGGCGTCCACGTCTATGAAGCGGTCGACACCGTCGCATCAAGGATAATGAAGCTTGCCGAGGAGTTCGCATTTAAGGACATAATAATACTCGGGGACGTGAAGGATTCGATACTTTATCCGGAGAAGCCGGAAAGGGACGAGATAAAAAGGTTCTTTTCCGCATTGAAATCATTTGACATAACAATAACAACCGGAAACCATGACCCGCATTTGGAGGAGGTTGTCGATTGCAATATGGCAGAGGAGCTGGTGATAGGGGATTTCGCTTTCCTTCATGGCCACAGATGGCCATCCCAAAAGGCGATGATGGCGGAATACATATTGGTAGGGCATAATCATGTCGCAATAAGCTTGAGCGACAGGTATGGGGGCATTTACAGACAGAAGGGCTGGCTTGTTTCAAAGATTAACAAAAAGAGGGCAGCTGGAAAGTACAACGACTACAATGAAGATGCAAAGCTTGTGGTGCTGCCGGCATTCAACGACCTGATATTGGGAATGCCGGTTAATGAGGTGTTGAACAACAAAGAAAACCTGAATCCGCTTCTGAGAAACGGGATTTTTGATTACAACAAGGCGAAGGTGTACAGCCTTAGGGGGGACCTTGTCGGCACAGTGAAGGAATTAAGCAAAATTAAAATAGAAAAGAAAAAGGAGGATAAAACTAGAAAGATACGGAAAAATGACTGATAATTCAGTTCTCCTTCAGTATTGTTATAGGTATTACTCCTTTGTCGAACTCCACTTCTGCGAGGTCTATCGGATTTATCGTTCCCTTTGGCACCTTTACCAGCGGTGGTGCACCGAACGCAAGCTGGAGCGCCCTGGCGCCTATTATCCTTGCTTTTTCGAACTTTGTGTATTTTTCTGACATTTGCTCACCAAAATAAGCTTTATTATTTTATATCGGGTTCGGCTTGAATCTTTCCTTCGCCTCTTCCACCTCTTTGTTTACTTCCTCTTTCCATCTTGGGAATTCCGCCATGGTCTTCGGATAATTCTTGTATATCTCGTTAAGCCTCTTCATCTTCTTTACGGCATAAAGAAGGTTTGAGAATGCAGATATGTTCTGCGCTCCCTTTAGGACCATCTTGAACTTGCCCGAAAGGCTCAAGTCAGGTATCCTCCCATAGCACAGGTCTATCGCCTCCTGATCTGAAAGGAAGTTCTTCATTCCATAGTTGATTATCTCGTTGTTAAGCGACTGCAGATATGTCCTGAACACTTCCATGCCAGCCGTCTTGTAACCATAAGCCTCATTGAAGTCAAGGTTGTACTGCCACAGGTTCTTCATGCTAGTATCGCCATCGTGCACAGCCCTTGCGGCGTTCTTTCCGGCAAGCACCCCGGCCACCAGGGCAGGACCTATTCCACCCGCGCTTATTGGATTCGGCATAGCCATGCTGTCTCCTGCGCCTATGTAACCGTCGAACACAAGGCACTCCATCTGCCTCCTTACTGCGACGCTCCAGTATCCTTTTCCATTGTTGTCCTTCGTGTAGAGCTTTGGGTTCTTTAATGATGGATTTGACTTTATGTATTCATCCATAAGCGAATGAAGGTTGTCCTTCTTTCCAAGCTTCTGGTTCCTTACCTCAAGGCTTGACTTCTGGACACCTATCCCGATGTTTGCCCTTCCCTTCTGGCTCTTTGGAAACACCCAGCCATAGCCGCCAGGAGAGACTATCTGATTGAGATGTATTATGGCTATCTTCGGGTCGTAATATTTCTTGTCTTCGTTAACAACATCAAAATCATAAATGAACCTTCCTGTCGATTCGACATCGTCTATGTCCACTACCCTGTCCACATACTGGTTGTCAGGAAGCCTCCTTCTAAGCGTTGTGGATATTCCAAGGGCATCGATCACTATCTTTGCCTTCATCTCCTTGTGCACCATGCTCTTGTCCTTTCCAAATACGCCGGTCACCTTGTTGCCCTCTATCACCGGGCCCTCTATGTCAAACTGAGGGAGATAATGCACGCCGCTCTTTATCGCATAGTCCCTTAGCTTTCTTTCAAAAACCGGCCTGTCAAGCACGTACCCTTCGCCATCGAATGGGAAGCTCGATTCCAGGTCCGGAGAATACGCTATTACTCCATCGACCTTTACGTCAAGTTCTGGCTTGTCAAAGCTTATGTCTATCATCTTTGATACGAAGTTGAGGTGATCTACCGCTACCGCATCTCCGCATACCCAACCCCAGTTGGTCTTCTTGCCTACCTCCTCCTCCTTGTTCTTGTCAACCATCAGCACGTTCAATCCGGTCCTTGCCGCTGCGGCCGCCGCTAGGGTCCCGGATAGCCCTGCCCCTGCAACAATAATATCGTATGTTTCTGCCATAAAAACACGAGACTTTACTCTATATTTGTATGTCCTGTATTAGCGATATATTAGGATATAGACTTATATAAAAACGTTACGCTTTTGTGGTGTTTTCTTGCGTTGGTTGCTGACGGACCAGGGAACGCGGGTCGCCGCTTGGGGGGTTCTGGTTTTGCTGCTGCCATGCGGAACGTTTGAGGAAACTGGCTCTCTTCACGGGCTTAGCTTCGCTGGTAGATGTGGTAATTAGATAGGGCAATCTTTCCGCAGCCCTTTTTGTGACGAATATGTCGACTTTGTACACGTACTGCTGGTTGTCGAGCATCTGCTGGAATTCTGGAGGATGCCCATAGAAACGTGGCACATATATCAGCACGTTCTGGCCTATCCCGCGCAAAAGGCCGAAACGCCACCCAGTTACAAGAACCAGCATCGGTTCGCGTTTCCTTAAATCTGTCCTTGATGCTATTATCGGTATATCATAAACCCTTGACAATGAATCAAACTGTATCCTATCGAATTGGTTCGGTTCTATGCGTCTCGGAATTCTTGCGTCTATTCCAACACCCCTTATACGATTTTTGACTTATGATATTTAAATTTTTGCAAACATCGGTGCAAAAAAGCGCTACGATAGCTTCTTATATGTAAAGAACTTAACTGCTTTTTGCTTCTGGAATTATGCCAAATGATTAGATGGATACGGGCAAAAAGAATGAAAAATGCAATTCAATAGTCCCAGTTCAGACGAACGGAATGGAGATAGCGCTGAGCCTAAGGAACGCGAATGACGTAGGGGAGAGGGCAATGAGTAAGGCCGAAAACATCATAAGCAACTATGAGGGCTTATTCAGGTACTTTTTCTTCTATGATAAGGATATGATACCATTGAAGAGCCACGTACTATTAGTAGAAAAGGCGAGGGGTTTCGTTTCTGACGGAGAGGCAAAGGCGATGATGGACACTATGCTTATGGAGTACGCATCCGTTGCAAGAAACATCGTCATTGACATGGGCGATGATGCCTCGGCGCTTAGGCGCAAGCTGATAGGGGATGATGCAGGGGATAGATCGCCAATTGGGGAGGAACTCTACGAGGTGCTGGGCAGTTCCGGCTTCTCGGAGGCGGTAGACATGCTGGAAAGGCTGTCTCATATGCCAATATTGGACGATGACGATGAAAGTTCGATACTTTACGGATTCGTTGGAATCGATGAAAACGATGTGCCAAAGATAAAGAGAGCCATCGATACGATTGCAACTGCTCTAAACGACGAGCACTACCATGTTGAGAACCTGCCTGGAGATAACCGCGAATATAACCCATTGAGAGACGTGCTTAATGAGCTTAGCTGCATATACGCCTCTTATACGATAGCCACTACCGGCCTTAAGAGCCTTGCGGAAGTACTTTTTGTGCTCACAAGGCACAAGAACATGGAAAGATTGCTCAATGTTGACGTTGCAGCGACATCTTCCAAGCACTCGATAAATGGCGACGAGGTCATTGCAAGCATAAGGGCATTGAAGGGGCCGATCGCAGCATATGAGGCCGCACTCGATGCGATAAGGGGGCGTACTGACCCGGATTTTATCATCGGAATGGCTGCAACGGCGATAGCGGGCCTTATAAGGCAGAGCAAATCGGGGGTAGTAGTGGAAATAAACACAGTGAAGGCCCTTTGCTCATCAAGGAATATACGGTATGAGGACTGCCATACGCTTCTGGAATACTTACACAAGAACGAGGATACCTATCTTGGCTTAATCAGGATAATTGGCGAAAGAGACGGCAGCGAGGGAAAAGAAAGCCTCAGGCAAACCACCTGAAGGCGCGATGTAACATATTAATATATGTTTATCACATACTGTTTTCGAGTGTGTGAATGAACATTCCTATACAGATCCTGATTGCAATTGTCGTCGTTATTGTGCTTGCAGCCATCGGTGGCGCCTTATTGTTAATCAATTCCACACCGGCTACGGCACGTGGCATATTTTCCGCAGATGCAGTTAAGATACATAACGCGGATATCGGAGGTATCGGGATAGTTTATCAGATAAACCTTTCGACAAATCAACCTAATTACGGGCTAACATACTCATTGAACAACATCACACTGTATTTCTACAAACTTGGCAATTTCACGAAGATCGCTGCCGCCATGGGGGAGATGTCCATGGCGATATACAGCATAAACAAGACAAGCGTAGTCTGCACGCAAAGCGCGTATATGTATAGTTCAAGCCAGGTACAGTGCCAGGCAGTAAACCCAAGCGCATATTATAATTCACAAATCAACCTCTCCGCATTGAGCAAGCTCAATGTCACGATGTTCAATAGCATAACGTATCTCGGGGACAGGACCTTTGGAACGAGAAGCTGCAGCATGTTCTACCTTCCAATGAACCAGTCGTTCTTCAACAGGGTATTGGACATATTCTACCCGTTGGGCAATTACGGAAACCTATACGGTTCCGCGTCATTTGAGGGAAATGCGCTGGCTTGCCTTGACAACCAGTACGGCTATCCTGACAACTTTACGATAAACCTCAACACTTATTCCAACCTAACGGGGCAGAGCTCCGCATTCGTCAAAATGTACGGAAAGGAGACAAACTTCTCTACAAACAACGTCTCCCAAAAGATCTTCAGCATACCCATAAAGTTCAATATAAACCTCGCCACATGCGGAAGAAACTTCGTAAATGTGAACGTCACATCCTTCATGAACACGGCGAACAACACCGCAAGGATAATGTTGAAGAATTACAGCTACAACTACGCATATCCCGGAGCTACAGGGACAAAGGCCGCAACTATAGACAATACGACAACTAAGTTCGGCAATGGAATGACATTCGGAAAGACTTATGACATAAACGCAAGCCTGAGCACGCCGTTGACAAGCGGAGGCGATTACAACACAACAGTATGTCTTGACTCGAATTGCTACAACACATATTGCTATTATTACAACTTTACCCCGTATGTCGGCCCACCGAACATACCAACGCCTTCACCAAATAATGCATCCAGTGCAATGATAATTACCGGAAATGTGCCTTATCAGCAGGTAAACAGCAGCCTTGCTTTCTATTCGACAGCAGCGGCAAGCGGATATCTCCCCATAAACGCCATAGTGGAGAAAGGCTATCCGTTCTATCTGTGCGCGTTTGGAGACCATGCCGGAAACCAATTGCCATCGAACCTATCCGAAGATGTCGGAACAGCAGATGTTTATATAAGGAACCAGACAGGAAATGCCTGTTATGCCAACGTGACGGGAACCGATTACGGCGGCGGATCCATTGCAATCGCAGGAGTGCAAAATGTCACCAGTTATAAGGCATTCCTAAACGAAACGGGCTTCGCGACAACAGACCTTCCTCTTAGTTACGTAGTGCCGCAGAATGCGACATTGATAGTAATAGCCGCGGCTTCTTCTGGTAGCGGGATAAACTCGGCTGCGCTGCCAAGCGGATGCGTACAGCAGCAAAACGTATTTTTCCGCGGAACAGGAGCATTCGTTGCCGTATGTACGGGAGAAAAACCTGGCACCTACAACGTATCGGTAGGCATGAACTACGGATATGGGGCCATCGGAGCATGGGTATTTAGCAATAGCAAATGATCTTCATGGCAGACAATACATCATTGATTCTTGAAAGGTGGAAGAGCAAGATAAGCGGCATAAAGTTCGACCCGCCGGTAGACTACAAGACCACTTTTTGGGAATCGGTAAGGGGCCTCGCAAACAAGAACCATGCGTTCCTTGATGTGGGTACTGGAGTTGGCAAGGTGATATTTGTAAACGACCTTTCATCGCTTTACAGAAAGGTCGTTGGGATAGACATAATGCCGGAGATGATAAGCATCTGCAAGAACAAGGCAAAGGAAGCAAATGCGAAAAATCTTGATTTCAAGGTTATGGACGCCATGGACATGGACTTTACGGATGGTTCCTTTGACGTCGTCTCGTCCATGTTTTCCCCGGTAAACTTCAACGAGGCGTACAGGGTGCTCTCCCCGGGAGGCTACCTGGTCTGCATGTACAGCCTTGAGAAGGACCATAGGGAGGTGAGCCGCGCATTCCCGGAAGCGTTCAGCAAAACCGACTCGAGGATGTACAAAAACGTGCCCGACCTTAACAGAAAGCTGGAAGCTGCGGGTTTCAGCGTGACGCTTAACAACGTGCTCCACTACAAGTGGCTGTTCAAGGATGAGGAGACATTGGTAAACTTCTACGAGAAGATAACATTTTCGCAGGCGTTCAGCAAGAAGGGTGACAGGCTCGCCATGCTCAAAAGGAGAATAGACATGAGCATACCGGTGACCAGGGTCATTTGCACAACGGTCGCAAAAAAGACCTGATTAGTGTTTTGATTTTGACGGAATTTTCTCCTTTTCTTCCGCCTTAATGCGAAGCCTTTCCACCGTGTCAATTATCATGTCTTTTCTCGCAAGCGCATCTATCCACTTCTTTGGTATTGACTCTTTCCCATAGAATGCGCCCGCAATCTGACCGAACACCGCACCGTTGGTATCGGAGTCCCCACCAAGGTTAACTATCTTCAACATTCCATCCCTGAAAGAGTCCGTGCTATTGAAAGCCCAGAGCGCATTTTCAAGAGTCTGCACGGCCATGCCTATTGGATTTGGGCTGAACCCGTCCTTTTTGTAAGAGCCGGAAGCGATTACGCCTATTTCTTTGCATAGCTGATGCCCTTTCCAGTATCCCTTTATCGGCGAATAATGATCCGAAAGCAATTCTTCCTTGCTTGCACCATTAAGGGCACCGTACAATATTGCGCCCATGTACCTGGCGGCATCCACACACACCATGGCACCGTGGGTTGTCCGTGCACTTTCACCTGAAATGCTTATAGCAGATTCGGCATCATCAAAAAAGAACATAGGTATTGGCGCAAGCCTCATTATTGTGCCGTTTCCGGCGCGCTTGGGGTCTTCTGGAGGATCCCTGAATACCTTTCCTGTGGCTTTGAACTCCCTTATGGAGTTAATGGTGGTAAGCCCGGTGCCAAAACTCTTGCCTCCCGGAGTCATGTAACCATCATAGTACCACCGAACATACCTGTCCAATTGGTCTTTGGGGTCAAACCCTCCTTTCTCTATCAGGCTAGCAGCCATACACAGGGCCATGCTGGTATCGTCGGTCCAGTAGCCTGCAGGCAGGTCTTCGGGCCCACCTGGGGCCATGCCTATCACGCACATCAGTTTTGGCGGATGTCTTGCAGAATACGCTTCAAGTGGCATTCCAATAGCGTCTCCCACTGCAAGCCCAATAAAAGCTCCGTAGAATTTTTCGACATTAATCAAAATCGCACCGCAATACCTTACTATAGCACCATATATTTAAACTTTCCCGCATTATCCTTATGGGGTGTGACACTTGCAGGAGGCAGCAAAACAGCACGCAAATATTTCTGGAAGGAAACTGGCTTACATAGGGATAGCCATAGTCCTTATCGCATTGGCTCTCGTATTCTCTTTCCAAAACGGCGGCACAAGGACACTGCAACCTAATGGATTGCTAACCCAAAACGGCACTAATGAAACACCCGCATTTGCCCATCTTTCCACGGCCAACTTCACACTCATAGCCCCAAATAGCGTTCTTCTTGCAAATGGCAAATTCGAATCGCTTGCAAAGGAGAAATATAACTTTCTTTATGCGAATGCTTCCGCGTTTGGCAGCGTAAAGAACTCCTCTTTCATCGTGATAGTCGTGAATTCAAGCTCAGATCCATATGGGAACCTTGCGCTTGATGCCATAAACAGCTCTACCTTAAATTATGCATTGAATTACACACACGGAATAATATTAAGCAAGATGAACGTGTGGACACAAGGACAGACGGTGTTTGTGCTTGCAGGATACAAGAACAGCAGCTTGTTATCTTCCGCTTTGGATAGCTTCTTCATAAAAGCACCGGTCCATCCGCCAAAGCAACTTTCCACTGATTTCCTTAGTTACAATGGTCCAATTACTGGAAAGCTGAAAATGTCAAATGCCAGCGATCCGACACTGTACGCTTATCTTGATGGAACCTACCCTCTAGACCCGGCGGACCTATCGCTTACACCACCATATGATTATTACGAGAATTTCGCATACCTGATTTATCAGGCACCGGTATTGAGTCAGTATGCGCCAGGATTTACGGGAAATGCCTCTGGATATAATCTCCCTTTGAGTGCAGGCATATGCATACCTCCACCACCGCCCCTTGATGGTTCTTCGATATGCTTTGGCGAATATGTGGCAATGCCAATGCTGCAGTTTGGAAGCACCATACCGGCAGCCCCACAATGGAGCATAAGCTCTTCCGATTGCAACATACCTGGATTTAACGATTGTTTGACATCTTCCGGCTGGGCCGCATCTGGAGTAAACCCGCCGCTCAACTGGTCTGAGATTCCAAGCATCTTTTATGGATTTACGGCAACAGGAAGCAGCATACCGCCATCAATGACGGGCACTAGCGGCCCATTGAACAGTTATACACCAACCGTTTGGTGGCTGTACGGACCGGGAAGCGTGACGTGGACCATAAGCCCGGCACCTGGAAACTGGAAAGAACAGAACCTTACACAGGTACTCATGGATGCGAACGTCCAGATGTTTTCATCGCCATACAACGAGACGCCGTTTGGTGGGTTCACATTCACCAACAGCACCAATGCCACCATGTCTTACGGATGTGGAAGCAACTACTGCGGCATGCAGTTCAATTATGATATATATGGATTGACCACGATAACGTCCACCATACCACAGGGCGCCTTCATAACTTCGCCACACGGTTATTCACAGGCACCTAACGTAAGCTATGATTCCGTTTTGGAACCGATTACGCTTAGCACCCCAAAGATAGTCAGAACGGGAACGGATACGTATTACTTCAGCTCTTGGAGCGTATATTCTGAACTCAATAACAATCAATATTACCAAACTTATAATACTTCTAATGTGACGCTGCAGGTCATCGGAGCAACGCAGGCGCAAGCGATATATGTGAAGCGCTCCCCTGTTCCGGGACCTCTTGAAATAAGTTCTGGGTTCATGACGCCGAGCGCATATTACACATGCCCACCGCCAATGAACTGCACAAGCAATGCGACGAGAGGCCTCTTCCCAGTAGGAAACGTTAGCGTTACGATAACCAGCTTGAATGGCACAACGATCTTATCTAACTACACGAACGCCAATGGAGTGCTCAAAACGCGGATATTGCCGGTAGGCTGCTACCACGTTGGCGATAGCAAGGATGGCTATGCCTTCATAGCAAATCCAAACCCGGTGTGTGTTGACGGGACCACTGGGCTATCCCTTGTTGACCTGAGTCCATATGTATTTAAGATAGGATGGCCTTCGAACTATCCGTTTGGATTGGCTCCGATAAACACAAAGGTGCCGATCAACCTGACCCTTATGTATCCAGATGGTTCCATAGCCTCAAACGTGTTGGTGCATGCCTATGGAAACACAGGCATTATGAATGATTCGGAAGCGACGCAAAGGACATCGGCGAACGGAGACATAACCTTCATGTGGAGGTCAGGAACCGTGCCCGGGTTATATACATTCAACCTCACGACCAAAGGGATCTTTACTGGAACCGCATCGTATACGTTCCCGGTAATACTTTACTCTGGAAACTACTCGTCTGCACTGCTGCAGATGAAACTTGAAAATGATACAATTAGCGCAAATGCGGGAAGCCTGGTAAACGACACAGTAAATGTGCGCTTCTGCAAGTATGTTTTCAAAGCACCGGCAAACATGACACTTTCGTGCGCGACAGGGGCGCCGGCATCACTCATGGTATCCAACTTGCCAGCGTGGGCAAGTGCAAGTTTCAGGCCGAACCCCGCACCGGAAGATAACACAACGATGAACGATACCTCAATATTGCATTTGTACCTGAGCAACAGCACCCCATCTGGCATATCGTATATTAACATTAATGCCAGCATCTTGGTTGGGGGCAAGACCTACACTACATCGGCTCCACTCATGCTGAAGGTGAATTCACAGAGTTCTAACTATACGGGAAGTACGGGATGTGGCGAGATAAGCGGCAACGTTTACAACCAATCAGGACACCTCACCGCCGCTAACGTTACCATAACCAACAGCCAGTCCGGAGCCCTCGTATACAAAAACATCACAAATACGGGAGAATTTAGCACCGGATACACAATTCCGCTTGGCAACTATATCGCAAAGGGGCGCAACTTATCTACGAGCATAGATTATGTATATGGGATAGAATCGGTAAATGTCACGACATGCGGCATCCCGACGTTTGTCAATATCCCGTAGCCAATAGCTCTCATTACTGAAACAAAACGCTTCCTTTATTTTGTAAGACAAAAGACGTTCCTCCCCTTACGTTTAAATATCTGATTGCGCTTTTTATCATTGTGTCCATAATGGCGGCAGATAAACCTATTGAAAGAGCTAGAAGCGACATCACAGTAAGGACCGAAATGATAGAAAACCTCCTGAGACGCGCTACCGAACAGTTTTCAAATACAATGAGACCACTTCCTCCCGGTGTGATCATCATAATGGAAGAAAAACACCAGAGTAAGCTTCAGGACCTGCAACGCATTCTGCGAATATTTTCCGAAGCATGGAATATGGCGAACAAGATAGGAGATAAGGGATTGATTACCACGGCTGCGTGTGGATACCACAAGGTAAACGATACTATAAAGTGGATTAGATACGGGTTAGTAGAAGAAAAAAGAAGTGACGTGTCTGGCGTTCCCCTGTACTCTTGAACGGATTTGTTCTTATTTTCTGCAAAGTTCGAGGGGTTCGCTGTTTTCCCTTATCCCAAAGTGTCTTATGTTGTGTAGCACCGATTCTGCCGCATCATGTGGCAATCTGGCCAAATCCACCAACACTACGTCTTTAGATCCTGGTTTTGTTGTCGTACTGCCATGTCGTTCCATTTTGTCGCCATTTGACATTGCTGTCTTATATTACTGTACACATCCAGATAGATATGGATTCCGAAATCTTTCGGTTTCCAAAATGGCAAAACAAGTCAGGATGAGGAAACGGCATCCGTTTCGTTGGCTTCAATGACAGGTGTCTCTTCGTCTTCTGGTCTTTCAAATGCATTAATCTTCTCCATTGCGATCCCTGCGGCCTTTGAATCGGAATTCGCTATGTTCTGTAAAGCCAAGTCCACATTTTCCCTTGCTCCCTTG
>JAMCZN010000014.1 GCA_023485505.1 Candidatus Martarchaeota archaeon
TTTCGCCCTGTACGCCCGGCGGGCCTCTTGGATTGCCCATGCTAGCTGCTTGTGGCGCCTGCGGTGCGGCTTCTTTGCCGCTAGGAACAGATATCTGTTTTAAGTCCCTGTCGCTCTGTGAATGTTGTCCTTGACCTGTATTATCTGCCAGTTAATCCCCTTGGATCATTTATTCAATATTAAAATGAAATGATGTATTATTGCTATTTACTATACGGTAAATTCATTTAACACTTTCTTGTAAACATTCAACAATTCGTCGGTCGTTGACTCTACAGAATACTTGCTTGCCGAATTTACGATTTCTTTATATGAAGATACATTATTAATAACCTTCTTTATTTTGGCCGCACATTTAATACTATCGTTTTCCGGGAATTTCTCCCCGTTCTTCCCGTTTTT
Organism: Candidatus Martarchaeota archaeon; assembly: GCA_023485505.1. GTDB lineage: Archaea > Micrarchaeota > Micrarchaeia > Micrarchaeales > Micrarchaeaceae > JAJZYD01. Next base: position 403 of record JAMCZN010000014.1, read on the forward strand.
TATGACTTCGCTGAGAGCCAACGAGTCTGCGCCAACCACTGGTTTCCCCGTAGCCATCGCCTCTATAGAGACTATCCCCTGTGTCTCGAATGTCGAGGGTATGCAGAAAACGTCACACGCTGCATAGTATTTCGGAAGCACCTTGTCGGAGACAAACCCGGTGAATGTCACCCTGTCGCTTACCCCTAGCCTTTCTGCCATTCTCGTATAGTATGCCATGCTTGGGCCAGTGCCTACGATTACAAACCTGACCTTTTCGTCCCTGAGTATTTTTGCCGACTTCAACAACGTCTCTATGCGCTTCTCGCGGCTTATCCTTCCAACGTAGAGGACTATCTTCTCATTGCCCTTTGCCAGCTTCTTCCTTACCTTGCTACCGTCCACATTGGGGTTGAACCTCTTCGTATCTACGCCATTCGGCACTATGTACGTGTTGGTTATGCCCTTTTTGTTGAGTATGTCGCTTACGGACTTTGAAGGGGCCATTACGGCATTGCACCTTGAATAATAGAACCTTATGTATTTCCATGAATACTTCCACATCGCCTTGTTCGCATATTTGTTTTTTGTGCCGTATACCTCTATGAGCCTGCGGTCAGTGAACATGGTGTGAAAAGTGCCGACCAACGGGATCTTGTTTATCTTTCCCATAGCCAGGGCCCAGAATCCCATCATGAACGGGCTGTGCGAATGTATTATGTCTGGATTGAACTCGTTAAGCTGGGCGTATGATATTATGGGAGGCAGGGCGAGCGTGTACTGGGGATAGTTCCTGAACTTGACCCCGCGCACATAATACACTCCCTTGTACCCCTTACTGTCCTTGTTTCCACTGGAAGACGTAGTGAATATCCTTACCTCATGACCGCGTTTTTCCAGCTCCTTCCTAAATGCGATTATGCTCGTGACTACACCGTCTCGCGCGGGCAAGAAAGAGTCCGTATAAAAAGCAATCCTAAGTTTTTCCTTTTCCATTACCATTGCCATCCTGATTATTGCGGCTGTGTGGATGCGGAATTGTTTGATATGACTGCAGCTTCACCGCCTGCTGCTTTTATCTTCTCAATAGCATTCTTCGAGAACTGAGATGCCTTGATTGTCACCGGCCTGTTTATAGTTCCCTTGCTGAGCACCTTGTATCCCTTGAATTCAAGAGTGGCCTTTTGTTCCTTGGTGTTCTTAAGCATCTCGTTTATCTGCGTAAGGTTTATCACTTCCATCCTGTGCCTGTGCCTTGGCGCAAAGCCCTTCTTCCTTATTAGCTCCGGAGCCTTCGCCGTTATGTACGTCCAGTCGTGCTTCCTGAGCCTGTTTATCTCTCCTATTCCTCCACGTCCGCCTGCGCCCCTGGCATTCTTTATGTTGCCCATTCCCCAGCGCCTTGTGCCGTGGTACTTTCTGTTCCTCTTTTCCTTTCTAATTACCATATTAATTACACCATCCTTTGAACTAGCAGGCTTATGTCCTTGCCCATGTATCCTACGTTTCCGCCTTTGTTGAAGTGCTGCTTTATTCCCTTTCCGTGGTAGCCATGCCTTGGGGGATGAAGCCTCATCGGCATCTTCTCCTTTAGCTCCCTCATGTCGGCCTTTCCGCTAAGTATCGCCTTCGGGTCGGTATTCAGGTTGAATTTTTCTACAAGAGACTGAAGAAGCTCCTCGTTAGGCTCCCCATATGCTATATGATTAGTGCACTTCTTGAGCATCCCCAGATAAGGTTCGTTGACCTTTATAAGGGAGCAATTGTTCACATTGCTTAGCCTAAGCCTGTCAAGGGTCTCGTTTATGGTGCCGCGCACCCCGACTTTGCCCCTTATCCTGACTGCGACTATAACTTTGCCTAAAAGCTCTGCCTGCTTCATAAAAACACGTAACTGCTCTCAGTAAATGAGTAAATAAGTACTACCTTATTGCATCAACAGATATATATTCCTTGCTGTTTCCCTCTTTCCCGACCGTGGTGTCATTCAGTAGCGGCATGGGCTTCGGTTCTGGCAGACTTCATGCTCGCCTCCCCCGACCTGCGGGCGGACAGCGCTCTGATCTTGGCAATCACGTGCCTAATCTGCATCTCGAACATCATCTGCTCCTCCCATACTGTCGCATGGCCGGCCTTGACTGCGATAAGTCCCAATGCCTTGTCATAATCTGATATGGACGCTGCCCAGTTATTATTGTTCTCAAAGGCCTCTGCACGCAGCTCCCAGAGGACCGGGCTGTCCGGAACATCAGCAATCGCACGGTCTATGATGTCGATTTCCTTCGAAGATTCATGCGGCTCGTTCCTTATCATGGCTACGGCCATCTCCACGTACGCAACATTGTGCGTCCTGGCGAATAGCCGTTCGCATTCCGCTATGGCCTTGCTGCCCAGTTCCGAAGACAAAACATCGTTCTTTCCTTTAAGCATGAATCCCAGAATCATATCTGATATTGGAGTAGGGTCAACTGCAGTTATCTGTTCGCACAGTTCTTCCTGCAGTTTTTTATCGTCGCTAAATTCCTTCATGGCCGTGACCATTATATCCAGCGCCATGTCCGTCTGCATGGGATTCAGTTTGAACTCTTCTACCTTGTCGAAAAGCATCTCCTTTCTAAGTCCCTTTGCGAGATTTGCATACGCCTCGGCCTCTTTCCTGCCCAAGCCCGGCTCCTTTGACAATTCAGTCAGGAAAAGTATGCGGGCGTGCTTGCTGCGCGCTATGTCTTCTGGCATCGGAAGCTTCGTGCTAAGTACCATAGGATTATCCTATATATGATTGGTGCATCCCAGATATATATGCTTTTTTCTTGCCGATTTGCTTAATGGGATTGGACATTTATCGCCTTAACCGGCAGGATTCATTTTCACTTATGCTTGGACTTCCGCTGCGTGTTGACTTTCATCAGGGATATTGATGCCATTACGGATATGACAATAGTGCTGATTACAATGAATGAGTATGCTATGTTTGGTATTATCCCAAGATTAAGGGCTATGATCGCTATGGCTATCCCTACCGCACCTCTTCCGCTCAGTATGCTTGCGGTTTGGCCCTGCGTAAGCGACACCATCCTTACCTTAAGGCCGGTCAGATAGTGGGTAAGGGAATAGGAAACGACAAACGACAGGATAGCCACCCCCAAAAGTGCAATAAACAGGTATGCGGACCATCCCAGCAGCGTTGCATTGACTCCGGCTATCCCGAAAAATATCGGGATGAAGAACGCGCCGTTCATCCTCTGGAATGTCCTCTCCAACTTTCCATGTGTCCTATGCCCTATCAATTCCTCGTGGGTCAGCAGACCTGCAAAGAACGCACCTATGACGTAGCTAATCCCTATGCTCTCGAATATCGTCGCTATCAGGAGTCCCCATAAAATGAATGCGGCTATTGACATATAACCCGTCTTCAGGGTCCTGCTGATTTTGGTCAGGTACTTCCTGAGTGCCGAAGGCCTGTAGTTAAGCAATGCGTTGACCACCACCAATATCAGCATGAGCAGGATAAAATAATACACCACGTCTATCGCGCTCGATATGTCTCTTGATATGAAGGCGAGCACAATGAATGCGGCTATGTCGCTAATTACGGTAGATGCCAGGATCGTGTATCCGGTTTTCCTTTTGATCAAGCCCGCCTTGGTTACAAAGACAGAGACTATGGATATCGACGGTACTGAAATCGCGAGAGATACTATCAATGATATTGTAAGCGGGAATTGGAACAGGAAAAAAATCGAGAAGAACACCACAAGGAAAGGTGCCAAAAAACTGCTAAATGCCAGCATAATGCCTGCGCTTAAGAACTTCCTGAGCATTTCGGTGCGCATCTGCAGGCCTATCAGCAATATTATGAAGAAAAGAGACATTGATGATATCCCCGAAAGCTGATCGCTTGGCGCAACTACGTTAAAGACAGCGGGGCCGAGTGCTAGACCGCTCAGCAGGCTTCCGGCTACCGAAGGTATGCCGAATTTTTCGAAGAGTTCGCCCACTATTATGGAAGCGGCAAGTATTACCGATATCGCAATTATCGTGACCGTTATCATTTACGAACACCAGACACTATGCTTTGAAAAGAAACCTTTAGATAGTGTACGGTGGAGTCGGACGGCGCAGTCATTTCCATGAATTGAATCTGCTTTTTAATGAAAATTGGGAAACCGAACGCCCCGCTGCTGAAAACGGCCATAGATACTTATAAATATCAGGATACGCACATGCGATAACAACGATAATATCGCCAGTGTTGACAATGCCTCCGAAACAAGAAGCAGCACCGGTAGCTAAAAAAACCGGGCCTATACTGCTTACATCATTGGATATAAGGAAAGAAGAGGAAAACGCGCAACAAGCGCCAAAGCCACAGCAAATGCACCCAAGGCGCCTTACAAGAAGGCACTCTACTTTGAGGACAGAAACAACAAGTTCGACAACGGCAAAGACAGCTACAAAGACAACCACGATAACCCAGGACATAGAACAATTCAACAGATACGACAAGATGCATCACAGAGCCAATATAATAGAGGGCATAGGTATAACGTTGGCTGGCATCGGCCTAGTGGCTGCCGAGTTCGTAAAGCCGGTCACGGCAAACACCACATTGCACCAGGCGATACCATTGAAAGGCTTCTTCTATGTGCTTACACTGGCAGGCCTTATAGTGCTGGCACTTGGATTCAACCATGCGCAATGGGCAAAAATGCACAAAAAACCGGCAATGGACAGGATAAACAAACAGGTCACGCAAAAAGCGGATCAGGGCAAATAATCCATAGCACTTGTACTTCCGCATATGCGCAATTCTGGCTCATTTTAAAAGCATTTCTATGCCATCCTTACATTGCGACCTAAGGTGGATGACATATGTACTACAGCGAACTCTCTCGAATAAAAAGGATAGAAAGGATACTCGAGAGACTGGCATACTTGTCTGTTGGACTTGACGTATTTGTCGCGGTGGCCACATTGCTGGTGATGAGAGGCGCTACTGGCTCCTCTACGATGCTGCTGATAAGCGGATATCTGATGTTCATTGAAGTGGTAATAGCAGTGGTGCTCTTCTCGGCCATGATATCAATGAGGCACTACAAGAAACTGGCTGACAGCGTAGCGCTGAACACATTCATAAACAAATACCATAACGAAAGCGTGCTGTGGAAAACAATAGCAGTGTTGAAGAGAATCATAACTCTGGATGTCTAACCAAATCACAGCATCTTCTGCTTCCATGATGATGACACAGGAACATTCTTTTCCCTGTTCAGCAGATCTATCTTACCGAACACGCCATCGTATCCAGGCACAACTGTTATGTTGCCTGCCCTCATGTTGCGTATCGCTTGGGCAATCTCCTCGTTTGACCTTTCGGCTATTTGTTCTGTTCTCATGTTGACAAGGACTTCAAATTCGGTGCTGTCCGAAACGAGTTGTTTGTAGATCTTTTCAACCGCGACAGACAGATCGCCCTTCTTTGTCACATATGAAATGACCTCCCGAAGAGGAACCGCACTGACGTAAGGTATTCCATCCTTTGGGACGTAGCCTGCTGGCCTGTCTGCAAGGTCATTGACACGGTGCATTACCCCTACTGTAAGCCGCTTTCCGCATATCGGGCACTTTGTGATGCCATACTTTTCGGGATCGACCGAGACCAGGCATTGCCTGTGCCCATCGAAATGGTACTTGCCCTCTTCAGGATAGAACTTGAGGACGAACTTGAAGGTTTTCTTGTCTTTCTTTTTTATTGCTTCGGTTACTGCCGAAAATGATAGATGTTTTTCATCTATCTCAAAGACGTTCATCTCCCTGCCTATCTTGGGAAGGGAGTGCATGTCGCTGTTGCCTAGAAGCGCATACTTGTCGAGCTTTGAGACGCGCCAGTTCATAGGGCTGTTGCTGCTCAGGCCCATCTCAACCGCATATATGTTCTTTTCTTGCCCTTCATAAGCGTCATGCATCGAATCGAAGCCGGTCTTCATGCCAAGCACCCCGAAATGTGGGGTCCATATATGCGCGGGAAAAATGAATGCATTTTTTGATATGCCCGTCACAGTCTCTACGAGTTCCGCAGAGCTTATTGACAGCTGCGGCCTGCCGTCAGAGGAGAGGTCGCCGCTCTTTGACAGCTGTTCGTTTATCCGATCCACCGAATCAATGTCTGGTACCATCACCACGTGATGGATCCTTTTAGATTTGCCGCCTTTTTCATACACGGTGGAAACTTCGGTGCCAAGCATGAATCTTGTGCCAGTCAAAGAGCCCCTGACTTTGAAAAGACCATCTTCTGCGGGCTCCAAGGTCGACTTTATCTCCTTCAGCCATGCCGGATGCGTGAAGTCACCCGTGCTTATGAGGTTTATCCCTTTCTCCCTGGTGGTCGCATCTATAGCTGGCAGAGTTATGGCTTCGCTGCATGCCATCGCGAACCTTGAATGTATATGAAAATCGGCAATGACTCAAAGT
>JAMCZN010000034.1:0-311 GCA_023485505.1 Candidatus Martarchaeota archaeon
AGATACAATATCTCCTTGCTCTTTAGCTTTGCCTGCAGATCCGGGGTGAATTTGCTTGCGCCCGCCTCCACTACTATGTATGGCTTCCTTGCCCTTCCCTTGTCTGCGTTGATGTGCACTTCGTTAAGCTTCCTTATGTAAGCGACATTTATCTCTCCAGATACTATGCCGCTTCTCCTGTTCTTCCTTATCTCCTCTGCAAAAGCGCGCCCGTTCGCTACCTTTCCTATAGACCTTCCATCAAGATATACGTAACAAACAGTGTTTGCTTTTTCTTTTCCTCTCTTCAAATTAATCACCATCACTTATTC
>JAMCZN010000034.1:321-5993 GCA_023485505.1 Candidatus Martarchaeota archaeon
TGCGCCTACCGTGACCCTTGACATTATCGCAAGGTACCTTGTAAGCCCTACCTCTGTGCCTTCCGGAGTCTCGCTCGGGCAGAGCTTGCCTATGTGGCTTCCATGAACGTCTCTTGCCTTGAAATGAGGATGCTTCTTCGCCAATGGAGACTTGACCCTTCGCAAGTGCGATATTGTATCTGTGAAATTAGTCCTTGAAAGCACCTGCGACACTCCGGTCTGTCCCGCAGGCCATGAGCCAGTTCCCATGGAATAAAGGATCTTTTCTGTAAGGGTATCTGCGTTTATGTTGCCCCTTACTGAGAGTTTTCTGCCCCTTGCTGTTGTCCTTTCTATATGGTACTTTATGTCCCTTATCAGGAACTTGAATGCGTTGTTAAACAGCTCTTCCATAAGGTCTCCAGCAAGCTTTATCCTTTTGTTTGCATAGTGATCCTTGTCGTCCGATTTTGCATCTCCATATGCCACCATCGACGCCCTTTCCGCCATCCTTATAAGATAAAGCCCCTTCACCTTCCTGTCCTCCGGCTTGGTGCCGAGATGTGGGAGTATATAAGTGTCAAGCTGCAGTTCTGCGCGCTTTTCCTGATAGCTCTTTGCCTGGTTTGGCGCGCTGAGCCTTCCTATCTCAAGTATGCTTTCCGTAGGGCCCATTGGCCCATTTCCTTTGCCTTGCTGAGGTCTATGTTGAGCAGTATGTCATTCTTTATCTCATTGTCCGACACTGCGTCTAGCATCTGCTTTGTCTGCAGCCCCAGCGCCCTAAGTATGAGCACAAGGTCCATGCCCTTTGTTGTTGTCGGGAAGGTCACCTTGAATATTCCATATTCATCTCTTGTGACGCTGCACCTTGCCCTGAAGTTTAGGGTCGTAGAGAACACCTTTGCGGTGACTCCCTTGCCCTTTTCCTTTGTGCATATTATCCTGTTTGGCGCAAGGTCTTCTATCCCTACAAGGACTCTTTCCGTGCCCTTTATTATGAAGTAGCCGCCAGGATCGTCGGGGTCTTCGCCCTCCGATACCAGCTGCTCCTTTGTCATGTTCTTAGTATAACATATATCACTCTTTATCATTACAGGTAGTTCTCCGACAAAGGCCTCTCCGGCCGCGTCCTTCTTCTCTATTCCCGCTATGATCGGAGTATAAGCGACATAAATTGGAGCAGAATAAGTAAGATTTCTCGCAAGCGCCTCGTTTGGCATTATCCTTCTGGTAGAGCTATCCGCTTCTATTATAATAGGCGGTTCTATTCTCACTGTGCCGAACTTTATCGCGAATCCGGACACTTCCGGTTCTATTAGGCGCTGGCTGTCTACTATCCTCTGCATGCCTATTCTTACGAATCTGTTGTAGCTCTCTATTTGCTGGTGCACTATTGAAGTCGACTCAAGATAAGCCTCAAGTATCTCGTGTTCATTCATAATATCATCAACAACGCACCGAATGGTGCCTATTTACTGACTAGCCCTTTATTACGTACCTGTAATAAGTATAGCTTCCTGTTGGATCCTTCCTGTCTATCGCTATGAGCTGACCTGATTTTGCCCCTATCTTAACCGATTGGGGATCGCTTTCCAGGATTTTTGGGAACTTATCCGGTGTAGTCTCGAACTGCTGCGCTACCTTCTTTGCTTCGCTTGCGCTAAGAAGCCTGTGTTCGGGTATGAGTTCTCGGGGTGCTACCAACAGCTCACCAAAAATTAAGCACTATCTCCTCTAGCTTAACTGCCAGTTTAAATTATTACATACCATTAGTCTTATATAGCTTACTGTGTTTGCCGTTTACTTTGCTTTTTATCAAAGCACAGATTCGACTTCGCCAAATGCGAAGATCCTCGGAGATTCGTCCCTAAGAAGCAGTATTTTGTCGCCATTCAGCACCGATGTCGGCCTTTCAAGCTTCAATGATATGGTGTCTCCAGTTATCTTTTCCACTCTGGCCTTTGAAAAAGTGAAGTTTGACACTAGCTCGTAGCCTTTTCCGACTTCTATCTTTTCCTTGCCCATCGTCTTGCTGATTTTTGCGTTTATGTTTGTCGTTTTTCCGAACTTTCCCTTTAGGAGCAGGTCTCCTTTCTCTATTTCACCGGATTCTATGTCTTTCAATGCAAGCCCAACTCTCGCTCCCGCCCCGGCTTCCTGAAGGTCCTGGTCATGCACCTGTATGGATCTTACAAGCACCTGTTTTCCGGAACTGTGGTAAAGGGTATCGTGCACGTTTACGTGTCCGCTTGTGACTATCCCAAGCGCAACCGTTCCTATGCCTTTTACCGGAAACGACTTATCCAAATCAATTCTGAGATTGTTGTTGCTTGCGTTTCCTGTTGGACTATCCATATCTCCCCTGTTTGAAAGTATCGCATCAACCAGCGATGTCCTGTCGCTTATCTTGTAATTCCCCAGTTTTGCGTCATTGATGAATTTGCTCACGTCGCTGTCGTTTGTGAAAATTACGGGTTTTCCGAGTAGGGCGCACCCGACAAGGACCTCCCCGAACAATTTGTCTATGTTTGCCGTGCTAACTATTATCTGGCCTGCCATCATCATGGTTTCGGCTACGGAGTAAAACTTGTTTTCCAGCCATGTCGGGGCAAGCGCAACTATCGTGTCCTTCTCGAGCTTCCTGTTGTAAAATGTGATGCTGTTTTCAGAACCCTTCTTGCCAAGGAATTCGGCAATCGTTGGGTCCAGCGGCACAGAGACTACATAATGCATGCTATACACTGTTATTTTAGTTAAAGGAAGTATTACTAATAATAAAGCTATAAATGTTTTTGAAAAAATCGTTAAAGATGAGTACATTGGGTGGGAAAAAGGAGAGCAGCGGATTTCCGGCATGGATGTTAGCTCAGGCGCTGGTAATCAAGGCGAAGAACGTTCTGTTTGACGAAGCGATAAACCTTCTTTATAAGGAAATAGACGAAAAAAGGATGGCTCTTACTGGAAAGTTCCTCCCAATTGATCCCGAAAAATCCGGCGAAATGGAACAGGGCCTGTTTCTTGTACAGCAACTGCTCGAAAAGAAAGACGCCATAATAAAGGACTTCGATTCGTCGATAAGAAAGCTGGAAAATGAGGCGAAAGATGAAAACGATGTCAAGAGGCTCGACGATACAAAGAGGTTCCTAATCGCCATAGAGAAGATAGCATTGTTTGCAAGCTATGCCGGTGTTTTCGGAGAGTGGTTCGATTCTGTCAGCGCCATGGCAAATGCAAATTCCGCAAGCGCAATCCTTGTGGAAACATCAAGGGGCATTCCTCACAGGATTGAGGCGCTCAGGTTCCTGATAGATACTGATAATTCGATGTATGAAGAGCTTTTTGATGATGACGAAAGGGACATAGTAATCAAGGCCATTTCATCAATCGATGATCGGAAATAACAGTCCGGAAGGCCACCAAAAGCCCGAAGATACAAATAAATATCTAAAAAACCTAATGACATACGAGACCATGGCCGCATCGTCAAAGACTGGAGTCCCGGAGAACGCAGGTACTGGCATAGTTGACTTTCAAGGGCCTTATACTAAAGAACAGGCTAGGGTGGTAAGCGGTAAGATACTGGACGCCCTTAGTTCAAAGCACTCTTACGAAGACGTAGGGAATGAAGCGCACAGGCTGCTGTGCGACGGGCTCCTTAAAGGCATAGCTAATGATGGCGAAAGGACGGAATTTGTTGCGGAAGTCGTCGAACAGCTCCTAGAATCAGTAGAGAGGATGCTCCACTCCGATACTATGTGCATAGCGATAGGCACCTGCATATTGAACGATTCGGAAGTGCTGCCAATAGGTGAAAAATCAATCAGGCTTCTTGAATTTCCTGAGATATCAAAGAGGATGTCTTCAGACCAAGAGTTTGTCAAGTTTATAGATGGGATAAATTCCACATATAAGGCAGCCATACTGCCGTTTAAAGAGAAGCTCGTTTCAGATGCTGGTCTGCATATAACGAGGGAGGATCTAGATTTAATGACGTTTGAGCAGGTATTTGGTAAATGGAACGAAAAATCGGATTTCATATCCGATGAAGCCAAGCCCATATTTAACATGCTCGAAGTGCCAGTTCAGAGCATACAAGAGGGAATCGCCTCAAAGATGAGGAATTATATAATAATAAACTACATAAATAACGAAGAGTACGGACTAAGCAAAAGGCATGCAATGATACTAAATGCGATTGAACATGTAATCAGAGTTTTTGGACCGGAAACGGCAGTATCCGCCGCATTCATAATCAAGCTATTTCCAACAATAAATCAAGATACAAAAAAGACCGTATTTACTGAGTTCTGCAAGGGTTTAGTCTCAACCGATTCAGAAACTGCATATTCTTCCAGAAAGACAATCAGCAGGCACCTTAGGTCGCGCATGTGGGGAGACTGGGAAAGGAAAGACGTCAAATTTGTTCCAGGCAATGGAGGAAAGAGAAGGAAGCACTTACGACATTAACGACGCCACCAGAAAGCTATTTATATCACAAAATTCATATTATATATCAGGTGGCTGGTGGTATATTATGTCTAACAATATGGAAGATATTGAAAATATGGGAAAGAGGAGCATTGCAAAGGTCTCTGATTTTGCAGATAGACTTATCAAGAAAGTAGATTCATTGGAAGATCACGAAGAGGAAGAGATAGCGAGCATAAACAAGGATATCGTGGCTTTCTTTAGATTGGCCGACGGGTTGGTAAACGAGGACCTGTCAAAGACGGACGCAACATCTATAACCAAGCTGAAAAGAAAAGTTAACAAGAAGGTTACGGATAGGGCCAAGACGTTGAAGTTGGGCGTAAGCAAGAAGAAGGGACTGATGGTGCTTTCGGCAAAGATGGTGGATATAAGCTATGGGAAAAAGGAAAATGACAGCGATCGCCAGATACCAAAGGGCACCCTCACCATAAAAGAAGATGAAGCAGATCACGCGAGAAAAAAGCCAAACAGCGGCGGATATGAAATCATGAAACATGGCGATGTGCAAAATATGGCCGAATTGCTGGTGACTATTTCAAAGCTTGCGAAAAATTTAGAAGACAGGTTTTCTTATGATGTAGAAATACCGGAAAAGGGGCTCCTGATTACAATAAGAGATGATTTGGATAAAATGGCGGTTAGAACGACCCTGACTACAATGGAAGGGCGCTTTAAAAATGATGTTGAAGAGGCATACAACATGCTAATAAAGGGAATAGCGACAAACCGCTTGTCTGCAAATTCGATAGATAGGTGGCTTCCAACTTTGGCTGGCGGCGTGCAATACACGTCAGAAAGCATAATCAGGACAATCAAGGGCTACGATAGGAAAACGAGCATTTCGGTAAACGAATTGAAAGATGCGTTTGACCTTGCATTTGATGATGGTCTAGGCAAGGCCAGAGATGAGCTTGCAAAGGTCTTGGGAGAAAAGACCAGGAGAGAGATTGCCGAAGAGCGTAGGATGGAAATGTCTAATACGACAGATATGGATGAAGCTCTCGGAGTGAATCCCAAAGGGCGTTGGCCATAAGGTATCAATTTTGATACCTACGGCATGCGTCGAGCATGGAGCAATAAGTTTATATATTTCCTAAGCGTAATATTACCATACGGTTAATATGTCAGCAGATGCTAAAAGAAATAGAATACCATATTCTGACAAAGTAGATGGAGGGGTTGTGAAGGAAGTCGAAGTG
>JAMCZN010000007.1 GCA_023485505.1 Candidatus Martarchaeota archaeon
GACTATGGGAAAATGTGGAGTACAAAGAGTATATGAAACAACAGTTTTTGGATTTTTATAACTCCAATGAAGATTATAGAAATAGAAATGCGGCTTTACTGTACAAAAATCAGGAAGCTTATTGGTCAAATCCGGTAAATAGGAGAAGAGCTTCCGAAAGAGTTAAAAAATTCTTCGAAAGTAATCCTAGCTACAAGAAATACCTTTCTGAATCAGCTATAGAGCAGTGGAAAGACAATGGCCTCTTAGCCTGGAGAAGACAAAAGACAAAGGAGCAATGGACGCCAGAGTTCAGACAAAGACGAAAAGAAGCGTACAATAGGACATACTACTATAAAACAATCAACTTGATGAAAAGTGTGCTTGAACTTTATGGCAATCTAAAGCAATTTGATCTGATAAGAATAAATAATAGGGACAAAAGTGTGTTGAGTGTTAAGGAATTCTGCTCCAGATTTTTCAATTGTAATACTGAAAGAATGATAGAGACGGTCAATAACTATAATCATAAAATAAAAAAAATTGAATGGCAAGAGAGGAAAACTGATGTATATGATATAGAGGTACCAGAAACACATAACTTTGCTTTGGCATCGGGGATTTTTGTACATAATAGCTCGAAGCAGGCTCGAGACAGATTCTACCAGGCGATACTTCCATTGAGGGGAAAGATACTAAATGTGGAAAAGGCAACAGAGGACAGGATATTCAACAATGCAGAGCTCCATACTATGGTGACGGCGTTTGGCACCGGCATAAAGGACACTTTCAATCCAGACAACATAAGATACGGAAAGATAATACTGCTTACGGATGCCGATGTAGATGGCAGCCACATAAGGACTCTTCTTCTTACGTTCTTCTACAGATTCATGAGGCAGCTCATAGAAAGGGGCAACATATACATTGGGCTTCCCCCTCTTTACAAAGTGTCAAAGGGGCGCGAAGTTAAGTATGCTTATTCGGACCAGGAACTGAACGAGATAATGAAGGGTCATGATGGAAAGGCCAGTATACAAAGATACAAGGGCCTCGGAGAGATGAACCCCGAGCAGCTTTGGGAGACAACAATGGATCCGAAGGTAAGAAAGCTGAAGAAGGTCACGATAGGCGATGCAGAACTCGCCAATACAATGTTCACGATACTTATGGGGCTTGACGTGGAGCAGAGAAGGCACTTCATCGAGGAACATTCGAGCGAAGTGAAGTTCCTTGATATATGAGTGATGTTTATGGCAGAAGAGATAATCGATGCGCCAATCGAGAAGGAGATGCAGGGAAGCTACATCGATTACGCGATGAGCGTGATAGTGGGCAGAGCGCTCCCTGATGCGAGGGACGGCCTCAAGCCAGCGCAGAGAAGGACTCTTTATGCCATGCAGCAGCTTGGCAACACTCACGATAAGCCAACGATAAAGAGCGCGAGAGTCGTCGGTACCGTAATAGGACGTTTCCATCCGCATGGGGACATTGCTGCTTATGAAACGCTTGTAAGGATGGCGCAGGACTTCTCAATGAACCATACCCTGGTGCAGGGTCAGGGAAATATGGGTTCAATCGACGGAGATTCACCTGCTGCTCAAAGATACACTGAAGTAAGGCTCAACAAGCTTGCGGAAGAGCTGCTGCAGGACCTTGAAAAGAAAGCCGTAAAGTTTGTCCCGAACTTCGACAGTACCGAAGAGGAGCCATTGGTCCTTCCTGCAAAAGTTCCAAATCTTCTGGTCAATGGCGCTTCTGGAATAGCCGTCGGTGTCGCAACCAACATACTTCAGCACAATCTGCGAGAAGTTTGCGATGCCGTAGTTGCTTATGTCGATAATCCAAACCTTACTCCGCAAGAGCTTTTGCAATACATAAAGGGACCGGACCTTGCGACCGGCGGAATCGTATTCTACAACAATGGCCTTCTATCTTCCTACCTTACAGGAAGGGGATCCTGCATAATAAGGGGGAAAACAGTTAAGGAAGAGGGAAAGAACAGGAACTCTATAATAATAAAGGAAATTCCTTACACCGTGAACAAGGCAACCCTTGTGCACAAGATTGCCGAACTTGTAAAGGAGAAAAAGCTTCAAGGCGTGGCGGACCTCAGGGACGAAAGCGGCAAAGAGGGCATTCGCGTCGTAATAGAGCTGAAGAAGGACGCGAATCCGGACCAGGTACTGAATATGCTCTATGCCCATACTCCTCTTCAGATATCGCTGCCTGCAATCAACATAGCGGTAGTCGGCAACAACCTGGTTACGTTCAACATAAGGCAGTTCATCAAGGTGTTTGTGGACCATAGGATAGAGGTGATAAAGGCAAGGACGAAGTTCGACCTTGATGTCGCATCCGATAGGCTTCACATAGTGGACGGGCTTCTCGTTGCGATAGCAAACATAAACGAGGTCGTGGCCACGATAAAGAAGAGCTCCGACACGAAGGATGCGCGCGCCAATCTTATGAATAACTATTCGCTTTCAGAAAAGCAGGCCAACGCCATCCTTGATATGAAGCTCAGCAAGCTGACTAGCCTTGAAAGCTCATCGCTGAAAAGCGAGAAGGACGAGCTGAAGGTACAGATAGACAGCTTCAAGGAGATACTCGCCAACGAGCAGAAAGTATTCCAGATAATAAAAGATGAGACAAAGGAGGTGAAGGACAAATATGGAAGGGACAGGCGCACCGAAATAGTCCAAAGCGACATAACAGTAATAGAGAACGAGGACCTGATAAAGGATGAAGACGTAACCGTAATACTTACAAACAACAACTACATGAAACGGCTTCCGACAAACCTCTACAAGGCTCAGGGACGCGGAGGGAAGGGTGTCATAGCCATACAGCTCAGGGAAAACGATTATGTCAGGCAGATAATATCGTGCATGTCAAAGGACTACCTGCTTGCGCTGACCAGTAAGGGAAGGGCGTACTGGCTCAAGGCTTACCAAGTGCCAGAGGAGGGCAAATACAGCCACGGAAAAGCGGCAGTAAACCTGATAAACCTCTCAGAAGGTGAAAAGGTGGAGATGCTGATTAACACAAGGAGCTTCGAGAAGAAGTTCCTTACGTTCATAACGACGAAAGGAAAGATAAAGAGGCTCAGGGCTGAGAAATTCTCAAGGCCAAGGTCATCCGGAATAATAGCCATGCCGTTGCTGGAAGGCGATTCGATATCAGATGTGTGCATTTCCGATGGGGAATCAAACCTTTTCATCGCCACGAAGCTTGGAAAGGGATTGCGTTTCAATGAAAACGATTTGAGGCCAATGAGCAGGATAGCGCATGGCGTCAGGGGCATAAGAGTGGCACAGAACGATGAAGTGGTCAATGTGCTTGCGGCAAAGGAGACGGACATGATAGCCACCATAACCGAGAAAGGCTCCGGAAAGATAACCGAGCTAAGCAGGTACAGGCTGCAGCATCGCGGCGGCAAGGGGGTCATCAATCTCAAGGTCAAGGAGAAAACCGGAGGCGTCGTAAGGTCCATCAGGGTCAACCAGCAGGACTACATACTTATCATAAACTCGATGGGTCTTTCCATACAGTTCCCGATTGCGGAGATCAGGATAACCGGAAGGGGGGCGTCCGGAGTAAGGCTTATGAGGGTCGAGAAGAATACTGTCGTTGTCGATGCACAGATAATCAGCAAGGAGGAAGCCGCATCTGTGCAGAAAGGAACCGCAACTCCGGATCCCACGATAGAGGATGCTCCTGGGCTTGAGGATCCAGATAACGAGAACGGTAACGGAGAGGGGAATGAAAATGCGGAAACGCCCGCTGCTTAACACCAATCTGTGTAACTGCCGAACCCCAAATTTTCGGCAAGTCTATAAAGTTTAACATACAATCAGTTTTGTGGGGCAAGGGGTGGAATAATGATTTCTATACTTGTTATAGGTAAGAACGGGTATGAAAGCAATCTCGACTTGTGCACAGCAGCAAGGGCATTCGGCGCCTCCAACGTTACCTTCTCCTCTAAAAAGAATTCAAAGCTAATCAGGCATTTCGGCACGATGAACAAGAAATGGGGCGGAACTTTCTCGGTCTCGTTCACTAACGATTGGAAAAAATTCATAGACGACCACAGGAACTACAAGGTCGTTTACCTTACACGGTATGGCGTGCCGATAAACAAGGTATCATATTCGATAAAGACCTACAAAAACATACTAGTGGTCGTTTCCATATCGGACGCCATGAAGCAGGTAATGCAGATATCCGACTTCAATGTGGGCATCACAACCCAACCGCACTGCGCGGCAAGCGCCATAGCCGTATTCCTGCACCATTTCTATGAGGGAAGGGAGCTCGCCATGCATTTCGAGAACGCGCAGCTCAAAGTGGTGCCGGACGAGCGCAGCGTGCACGTGGAAAAGGTCGAATACAAAGGGGGAAGCAAAGCAAAATAGCAATAACACAAACCCTTATAAACGTTCTTTACAGATAGCTATAGATAGTTTTTATAGCATTTGAGAGGCAACATTTCTCGTTGCTCGGTAAGAGATAAGTTTACATTCTAACGATTTGTGTGGTGTACATATGTATCAGAATATACAGGCGTATGATAGGGGAGTGATGTTCAGCCCGGATGGCAGGCTTTGTCCTTGGATCTATCGAGTTCTTCGCTATTATCTCTATTATCTGCTTCCTTTTCTCCTCCGCCATCTTCTGCCTTTGCTCGGTTGTGATGGGAACGTCGCCCTTCTTCAGTATCATGTCTATGACCTTGGCGACGTCGGTGGTGCCGAACGCCTTCTTTATCTTGTCCTCGCTCTGGCGCTCGCCCTTCCTGGCATCCCTGAAGACCTCTTCTGCTTCTACGACGCTGAGCGGGTCGCTACGCTTACCATTTATGTACTCGTAGGCCATGTCCGCATCGACAAGAATCTCGAATTCATCTCCAGCATGGCTATATTTCACTATGACTATCTTAGCCATTTATACCACAAAATGTAAACAAAGCAAACATAAGAAAGCTCAACGATTAAAGGAACTTGGTTATCTCATCTGGCGTCAGAAGCTTGAATCCATTATCGCCGGTAACTATTGATATGTCTATGTTCTCGGCATTTATCCTTTGGTCCGTAACCTTCTTTATCACAGTAATTCCAAGCTTTGCAGCCTGTTCCGATGTCATTTCATCCTTGTATTCCTTTGTAAGCATTTCTTGAGCAGCCGCCTTTCCCGAGCCGATAGCATCTGCCTTGTACCCGAGGAATGATCCCGCTGCATCTATCTCATAAAGCTTTGGCACCTTGTCAAAGCCACCTATTAGCAACGATATCCCATATGGCCTTATGCCCCCGTACTGGGTGGTTATCTGCATCTCCTCCGCCACTTCCCTAGCTATGGTCTCTATCGATTCCGTCTCGTCATAAACCATCCTGTGGGTCTGTGTCCTTTGTCGCATTATATTGACAAGCCTTAGCCCGTCAGATACGAATCCGGAGTAAGTCGCGCCTATGTTTGCGTCAATCTTGAATATCTTTTGGACGGTGCTTGGCACTGCCAATGGTTCTGTGAGGTTCTTATGGGCAATCAGCACTACGCCGTCTTCGGCAACTATGCCTACGGACGTGGCTCCCTTCCTTACTGCCTCCCTTGCGTAATCTACCTGAAAAAGCCTGCCATCCGGGCTGAACATCACTCCCCTATCATACGCCTGTATATTCTGATACATATGTACACCACACAAATCGTTAGAATGTAAACTTATCTCTTACCGAGCAACGAGAAATGTTGCCT
>JAMCZN010000004.1:0-1413 GCA_023485505.1 Candidatus Martarchaeota archaeon
GGAGTGACTCCGAAGTTCGGAGCAAGTGTCCTTGGAAGGCTCGAGGAGAAGAGGGAAACATCCTCATTCGGAGAGCTGGAAATGATTTGATTTTAAAGGCCTTTTGGCCTTTTTATATTTATTAATTGGTGAATTGGATGGCTGGCGACGAGGAATTTATGGCAAAATTGGCAATAGTTGGTCTTGGCGGAGCAGGGTCTAACCTTGTGAACAGGATTTACAACAGTGGAATCAAGAGCGCTACTACGATGGCGATGAACACTGATGCAAAGCACCTTAACATGATCAATGCCCACAAGAAGATGCTTCTTGGAAAGGAGATAACACACGGGCTTGGTGCCGGTGGCTATCCAGAAGTCGGATTAAAGTGCGCCGATGCAAGCAGAAGGGAGATCCAAGATGCGATAGCAGGATACGACCTTGTATTCCTTGCTGCTGGTCTTGGCGGCGGAACAGGAGGTGGCTCAATACCTCTGGTCGCACAGCTTGCAAAGGAACAGGGATCACTAGTAGTGGCTTTTGTCACCTATCCATTCGCACTAGAAAGGAGCAGGAAACAAAAGGCAGACTGGGGACTCCAGCAGCTTGCAAAGAACGCTGATACTACCGTAATAATAGAGAACGATAGGCTTCTTAGCTACGCTCCAAATCTGCAGATGGAGAAGGCGCTCGAACTTGTTGACAGCGTTGCCGCAAATGCGGTAAGGGGCATTGCAGATACCGTATCGCTTCCATCGTTGATAAACCTCGATTTCGCTGACGTGAGATCCGTAATGAAAGATGCGGGCACCGCTGTGATAAACATAGGTTCGGGTTATGGTCCTGAAAGAGTGAACAAGGCAGTAAACTCTACATTGCAGCATCCGTTGCTTAACATAGAGACACGTGGCGGAAAGAGCGCAATGGTGCATGTTATTGGCGGCACAAGCCTTTCAATAGAGGAGGCAACAAAGGTCGGTGAAGGCGTAACTGCGGATCTCGATGAGCGCGCAAATGTCATATTTGGCGCAAGGCTTGTTCCTGAGCTAAACGACCAGATAAGGGTGATGTCAATAATCACCGGAGTGACTCCGAAGTTCGGAGCTGCCGAATCAAGGTCAAGCAGCATGTCAAGCGTTTCTCAAATAAACATAGAGAACATACTTTGAGTTTTAATTTTTCTTTATCTTTTTATTTTATTGTTACATAGGGGCTTTGCACAAGGTATTTATTGCTTTTTGCTTATAAGATAGCGTAACTTTTTAAGTTAGTTGGTATTATGGTTGAAGAGGGAGAAATTCAGCACGAATCCGCACGTGACATAAAGATAGGAAGGTACATAATAATAGACGGGATAGCGTGCAGGGTCGTAGAGATAGAGACGAGCAAGCCAGGAAAGCACGGCGCGGCGAAGATGCGCGTCACTGCCATAAG
>JAMCZN010000004.1:1423-5586 GCA_023485505.1 Candidatus Martarchaeota archaeon
ATTTGACGGCCAGAAGAAGAGCATGATTCTGCCAACTACTGCGGATGCGGATGTGCCCGTAATCAAGAAGAGGAAGGCCCAGGTCGTATCTGTATCAGAGACATCTGCGCAGCTCATGGACAGCGAGACATTTGAGGTTTATGACATACCAATAACGGAGGAATTCAAGGGCAAGCTCAGCGCCGGAAAAGAGGTAGAAGTTATAGAGGCGATGGGCAGGAAGGCTCTTGCAAGAGTGTGGTAAAATGGAGATTGAAATCAACAAAGACACGAACAACACGGTAATAGGCAGAAGGGAAATAGAATTCTACATTGTAGGGGAAAACAAGACTCCAAGCATTGACGATGTAAGGGCTGCGCTTTGCAAGAAGCTAAACCTAAGCCCGGATAGCACTGCAATAGTAAAGGTCAGCCAGTCCTTTGGGCTTAAGAGATGCTTTGCGCTTGCTAATTCGTACAAGGACCAGGAATCCATGAAGAAATTCGAGAAGAAGTACCTTTTCGCAAGGATGGAGAAGAAGGCAAAGAAGAAGGCCTCTGCGGAAGCGGCCGCCCCGAAAGAGGAGGCTCCTGCTCCCGAGAAGGCAAAGGCGGAAGCTTAAGCTTTCAGTTTCATATTCATAAATGGTGTTATTAATGGCGGATAAAGAAAAGAAGAAAACCTTCAAGGCGTATGTCCCTGGAAAGAAGTGCCCGAAGTGCGGAAGCAGGCTTGCCGAGCACCCTGACAGATTTGCATGCGGAAAATGCGGATATACCGAGTTCAAGGCCAAGAAGTGAAGCCATGGTATCCGCAACCAAGAAGAAGACGTCTAAAAAACAATCCAATAAATATAACTGGGAGGCGGGGAATCCTCTTCCAAAGTTCATTTTTACTGGCGCATTCATCCTTCTTGTCGCGCTTACAATATACCTTTACGGAGCATATGCGATCGGCATCGTCTCCTTGAATGATTTCAACACATGGGGCTCAATGTCGATATCGTTGCTTTTCCCGACTGGCGTATTCGCTTACTTCCTTGGCCAGGGAAAGAGCATGAAGCAATCCATTTCAGAGCTTGGACTGTCGAGAAACAAGCTCAATCTGCGCGCAATCGGATGGGGAGTGGTGCTTTTCTTCATAATATTCGGCACTGAAATAGCAATCAGCATCATATCCTATGTTTCCGGGGTCCCTTTGCCGACCAACGTGACCCAGGTGCTTTCCGGAACTCCCGTATACTTCCTGATATTCGGCATCGTCGTTTCTCCATTTAATGAGGAAACGCTGTTTAGGGGGTTCTTGCTTCCAAGAATAGGCATATTGCTGCAGGCTTTCATATTCGCCCTGCTACATACCGGTTATCTATCTATCTCTGAATTCGTCGGCGCGTTTGTATTCGGGCTTGCCGCAGGGTACGTGATGAAAAGGACGACATCCCTGTATTCGACAATGACCGGGCACTTCCTTGTCAACTTTGTTTCCATAGCGGCGCTGGTCCTTTCAGGCCAGCTGTAATAAACCAATTTGTTGATGATCCATGGGCATAAAAGTGGTGCTTGTTGAGCCTTTGTACCAGATAAACCTCGGTTACATAGCGAGGGCAATGGGGAACTTCGGGATGGAAAAGATTTACATGGTGAAGCCGAGGTGCAAGATAGACGGAAAGGACGTAAAGAAGTATTCAAAGCACGCTTATGACCTGATAAAGAACGCTACCGTATACGATAACATAAATGACGCGATAAAAGGGAGCGACCTAGTTGTCGGCACCACCGGATTATGGTACAAGAGCGATAAATCGTTTTTCAATGTCTATAGCCCGGAGCAAGCCAGAAAGATGGTTGAAGGGAAGAGGAGGCCTGTCCTGCTGATTGGCAGGGACGATATCGGTCTCACGAAACATGAGCTTGAATTGTGCGATCTTGTTGTGTTCATAAGGACGAGCGACAAGTACAGCGTGCTCAACATATCGCATGCGCTGTCTATAATGCTTTACGAGTTTTCAAAGTCCAACAAAAACGAGCAGCTGGACGGCCTGTATGCGGATAAAGAATCGTTGGAAAGGATGTTTGGCCTGTTTTGGGATTCAATAAAGGACAAGGGATACATAAGGGACAAGAAAGCCGTATTCATGGCGTTCAAAAGAATGATGAGAAGGGCGAACCCAACGAAAAGGGAGCTGAGCGCCCTGTCTATAGGATTTAAAAAACAGAAAAAGCAAAAGTAAAAAATAAATAAAATAAATTGATTACTTCTTTTGAGCAGGGGTCTTCCTCTTTATTATCTTGACCTTTGCCGGGGTCAAAAGGATCTTGTCGTTGTCTATCCTTGCGATGTCCCCGTTTGTCTTGTCCACGAAGGACTTGAGCGAGTCGATTACTCCCTTCAATGTGTTTGGTCTCTTCTGCATCTCGGTTATGTTGAGCAGTATTATGTTCCTCCTTTGGAGCTCGTTCTGTATGAGCTGCACATCAGATTCCTGCTGCAGGGAAACTGGCTTTATGTAGAAGTCAGCCGGTTCGTTGAGGACGTCAACATTCTCCATTTCCTCAGAGTTCATGTACTCTTCGACATCAAGTTCCTTGGTTGCACCAAGCACTCCGCCCAGTTTATTGAAAAAGCTCATGTTTTCACCATTTATGTTTGCTATTGTCGCCTTTGGTATTTTGATAGTTATTCGACGTCGCATTTTAAATATGTTTCTCTATACGGGAAGTAGGAGAAGTTACCGCAAATGGGCTTTTTCAGGCCAGATTAAGGCACGTCGCGTGCAACGATGCTCGCTATCATCGCCGCCGTCTTTTGGTTTAGCGCTATGTTTTGCGTCATTACCGTTACAGATGCGTTGCCCTTGTAGCCGTCCAATTCATAGCTGCCACCGCTCTGGTTTTGGACAAAATAGGTAAAGCCGTTGCATTCGCCGGAATAGGTTATATTAATATTGAAGTTGGAACCGGATTTGCTTGCATTTGCCGATTCATTCTGCAGCCTTGACAATTTGGCATTGTATATCGATTGTGCCTGTTTGTTCAGTTCCACATGTTCCTCAAATGAGACATCGGGGGCGGTGGGATAGTACGCCACTATGTACTCAAGAGTGCTACCGTTGTCCATTACTGTCTTGTTCGGCGTTTCATACCATTCGTCATAACCAGAAATCATGTCATATCTGGCGTTTGATGAGAAATTATAATCCGACTGGGTGTGCGGCTGCAGTCCTGTCTGGTTCAGGATGTAATAAAGTTCGGATTCGTTCATGTAGTACTTTCCAGGTCCGCCGGTGCTGACCAGGTTTGGCATATTTGGAACTGCTACGTTCAAACAGCCTGGTGCGACTGCGCCCTTCGGTATAGAATTGACCACAGAGCTCGCCAAGCCCATTATGCCGTTTACGCTAAGATAATCCGTCTGATACAATACTACGATCGCCACTGCCACGATTATCAGTGCAAGAATCAACGTTGGATGAGAAAAAATGGAGTTTTTGCTTTGGCCTTTCGGGCTCCCCTTCCCTTTCCAGTCTATGCTGCCATCCTGCCTGTCCAGTACCTCTTGCATGATCTCCTGTTCAGGGTCCATAAGGACTTATAT
Source organism: Candidatus Martarchaeota archaeon (assembly GCA_023485505.1). Taxonomy (GTDB): domain Archaea; phylum Micrarchaeota; class Micrarchaeia; order Micrarchaeales; family Micrarchaeaceae; genus JAJZYD01. Next base: position 4,998 of record JAMCZN010000004.1, read on the forward strand.
CACTTGCATAATTAATAATATTCGTTTTTGAATTTATCATATGGCTGACCCGGAAGCGGATATGCTTGCCAACGTCAAATACGAGAAGGAGCCCAGGCACCAGCCGTTTGAGCTTACGTTTTATCTCATGGTGGCAATAATCGGCGCCACGGTATTCACGTTTGCAATGAGCGGCACGCCCAGATGGATATTCCTCCTGTCCACCTCTCCATTCAACATCTCCTTTGAGGGAAATGTGGTGGGTAACTTTGCGATACCGCTTGCGATATTCGCATCCGCGGAGCTTTACCTTAGATCGACAAAAAGGGACAAGCTGATACTCAACCTGTTCGTCTCTTCTGTGCTATCGACATATATCATAGCGATCTACAACTTCCTCACTCTGGATATTGTAGACAGCGGCACTTCCATAGTCGCATTCAGCGTTTTTGTGCTTCTCATTGCCATTGCATTCCTTGACCTCCTCAAATGGACAAAGATAAATGCCATAGACAACCACTATTTCATAAATCTCATATGGCTCTTCCTGGTGCTGGTGTGCGCCGCGCTTGTTGTCCAGTATGCGGCCAACGTTGATTCTTGCACTGAT
>JAMCZN010000012.1 GCA_023485505.1 Candidatus Martarchaeota archaeon
GAAATCAGGCATTAGAAAATCCTCTACAAGCCTTACCGTCTCGCTTTTTACCGAATCAAGGCAGTTGTCGCACACCCACGACCTGCCGTGCTGTTTCTGGCATTCCAAATGCAGGTCAGTCGCATCAAGGTCGAATATAAGTTCGGAGCCGAGCCAGCCCTTGTTCTCCATCGGCCTTGCATCTGGGCTTTCGTATTCGGCAGACGAGTATGATATAAAGGCCGGCGCATTGTCTACTATGTATTTTTTCAGTTCGTTTGCGCTGGCAAACGCCTTGTGCCTAAAGGATATCTTCTTCTCGAAGTCCCCAAATCCGTACTCCCTGCTCTTAGCATGAGGGGGTGCGATGTCATCCGCGGATGCCTTTGAATAATACTCCTTAAGCAATCTCTTGGTAAACTCTTGCGTCTGTAAATCTAGCATGCCGACACCAGCAGAGATTATCTTTGTATAAAAAACCTATAATATCTTTGCTCAGCCAGCCCTACATGTCCGGCTACGTCGCCTGTCTAACCCCGATTTCGCTTTTTAAAGCCCTTCCAGACAAGCCTAATTGACCAGTAAGGATTGTAGAAGTCATGCAAGTGAAACATATGAGCAGGCCGATTGTGGTAGACTTTAATGGCATATTCTCGGATAGCATCAAAAATGAACTAAGCCAGCATCTGAGGACAACCGAGACTCTTTTAGCCAGCGCTTACTGTGAGGCGATATTCACCCCGTTGAGCCTTATGCCAAATGTTGTTGTAGAAAACGTAAATAACGATGAACACTCGCAACTTCTGTTAAACTTGCGCGTCGTAGAGGTCGTGAAGAAGCTGGCAGCAGAGGGGCACGACATAATAGTAAAGACCGCAAACAGGTCCCTGATGCAAAAGCAGCTGGAGGACATGCTGAAGGCGCAGGGCATAAACGTGCTGTTTGTCGGATATGCGTCAAACGGTGCCGCCAAGGCAGACATGATACACGGAGAGTATCCGATAGTCATAGAGGATACGCCGCTAGAGGCGCTCCGTGCAGCCAGGGCGGGAAGCGAAGTGATACTCGTTGAGACTTTCTATAACAGGTTCTTTACAAAAATATATTCCCACTTGAACAAGAAGATACATGTTGTCAAGGATATTGCGGATGCGCCTGCAATAATTGAAAAAATGGGCACAAGAGCGCCTTTGGGTGCAACAATAAGCAAGTTGTCAAGGGCGGTTGCGTAGTTTTCTGCGCAAAACAAACATCACGATTTTTAACCCTTTTCTGCTCAAGTCTACATCGCAATAAGAGACCGTGATTTGTTGACAGGGCCAGGGACCGTAATCGAACAGAAGAGCGAGATTAACAAGCTGCTAAAGGGAGGCGCAGCCGCCCATGAGACCATGCTGCGCTTCAAGGCGCACTTCGAGTCATTGGATCCAAGGATAATAAAGGTGAATCCCTCTTCTCCAATAAGGGTGAAGACGATGCGCAGGCTTGGCGTAGGCACGCGGCATGTGAACTATTACATGAAAGCCAACGGCAAGCCGTTTTTGATAAGGTTCAGCTTGACCAACCACCCGGGCGAGCACGTAGCCTATGAGTATAACGGTTTGGAAACTCTAAAGTCGCTGAAAATAGCTCCGGAGCCTTATTACCTGGAGAAATCGGGCAAGGCCATAGGATTGCCGTTCATGATTGCGGAATACATAGAGGGCTATATTCCAGAAAGGATGTACACTAGCACGATAATGAGCCTTGCAAAGCTCATTGCAAATCTCCATAAGATAAATCCGGATTCCATAGACGGCAAGAGGCTTAGGCGCAAAATAACAAGAAACGAATTGTTCAGCGTGGTCGAGCAAAAGGTGGACTATGTAGTAAAGAAAAGGAACGAGTACCATTTAGACAAAGCCATAAACGATGCGTTGCTTGATGCGTACAAGAGGCTGGAATCTCTTCACCTTGACGGAGAGCCGAAGCCCGTGATATCCCATGGCGACATAGCCAAGACGAATATAGTCATGGGGGACAAATGGATGAAGCTGATTGACTGGGAGACGATAGGGTTGACGGATGCCGCTTATGACGTGGCTGCGCTCTTTATCAGGACCAAGTTCACGCCATTCCAAAGGAACCTTTTCCTTAGCACTTATCTGAACATAAGAAAGGACGAGACTCTGCCAAGGAGGCTTTTGGAATACGAGAAACTCAGGGCATTCGACAGGATGTGCTGGTGCCTATGGGAGGCATTTGATGTGAGGGAAGCTGATAACAGGGAGTTATTGCCAAAATGGAGGTCTCCTGCGCTTTACATGAAGCGTGCAAAAGAAAGGTTCGAGATGTGCAAGCAGATGGGGCTTATCCCAGAAAGGGTAAAATGGAGCGTCAAGTGAGCTTCCTGGCTATTACGAATATCCTGTTGTAGACCACCTGTGATTTGCTGTATCTCGGAAGGAACCTGTGGTATATGACTTTGAATCCGCTTTTTCTAAGGAGGGCGTCAAGTTCCTTCACCGTATACATGCTTGCGAGGAAATGTATTTTCGCTATTGGGTGGTAAGCTTCATGCACCCTCCTGCCCCTCGGGGTGGTTATCAGCAGTATCCCGTCCTTTTTCAGCACCCTGTAAAATCCGTTTAGAACGGCAGATGCCTCTTTTTTTGGTATGTGCTCCATTGTGGCGAAACAGTATATTCCGTCAAATGAGGAATCGCCATAAGAGAGCTTTCTTATATCCATTACCTCAAATTTGCCTTTTGGGATCTTGCTCTTTGCTATGTTTATGAATGCCGGCGACAGGTCTATGCCCTCTGTCCTGAAGCCCCTGCCCATGAAATAGGCAACAGAGTCTCCAGCTCCGCAGCCAGCATCCAGTATCCTATCGCGCTGCTTCAGATACGACAGGAATTTGTCTATGTATTTTCCGTATGGTGATAATTCGGCAAAGTATTCCCCAGCGTAAATCTGGGCCATCTTGCTGTAGAATCTATTTACACCATTCCTGCTTTGGTCGGCCGCCATGATTAATACTCATATATTAAGTTTAAAAATATTCCACTGCGGCCAAGATCAGCATATGCACGCTATGTCATTGAAGGAATGGAGCTGCATCCCTACCTCGTCTATAGAATTGAATATCTCTATCCTTAGCTTTTTCTCTTCCGCGCTCCCCAATAGGCCCTGTATTTTCGGATTTCCCAACGCCGAGTCATTCACAAGAATGGCCTTTGCCTCGTAACTCTCTATTGCCTCCAAGACGTCGTCTATTCCGGATTTCGATTTGCCGCTGCCAAGCCCGCCAAGGAACTCCTCCATGTACTTGAACTCAGCACGTATCCTTTCCCTGTTGAGTATGGACTCCACTTTTTCGCTCTTTATGAGCTCGTAGACTCCGGGTCTTTCTGCATTGCTGGTCTCCTCAAACAGCAGTTTCTTGCTGAGTTTCTTTATGAAACCGGTTTCCTCCCCGTGCTTCTTGAGGTCGTCCTTTGTAAAGCCCGGTCCCGCTATTATCACAGTGTCTACCTTCATGTCGGATATCACGCTAAGCACCTCATTGAAGTATTTCTTCTGCTGCTCTGTAAAGTCCTTTTGCGACATCCTTTTGCTCAGGTTGCTGTATATGTCGTTCTTGAAGTCTATCCCATAGCCAAGTATATAGGCGGGCAGCGCCTTCTCGTCGTCTATGACGACTATCCCGAGCCTTGGCTTCTTCGTGTCGTGAACCGCATTCTTCACAACGCTTACAAGATAGTCGTGCCATTCGCTTTTTGTTATCTCCAGGGTGTCCTCCGGTCCTATGTTGAGCGTATGGTAACTATTGAGCTTTATGTATTCCAGCGGCCTTCCCTCCGTTATCTTTCCCATTATCCTGAGTCTGTTCGCTGTCTTGTCGAACTCCGTTTTCTCGACCTTAAGCTTTATCACGACCTCCTTGAGCTCGCCCTTGTCGCTCTCGCTGGACCTGAACTTCCTAAGGCTCTCCGACTTGACGAAGTCGTTTGCAAATATTATCCTTTGAAGGGTCCATAAATCGTCTATGGTGTCCACTCTGAGCCTAAGCCTGTTCTCGCTCTCATAAAACTTGAGAATCTTCATCAAAATAGTTTGAACAGCATGTTATTTATTCTAAGCTACCCAACCATTCTGGGGTTCATGGCAGGAATATCTGGCACTATTGGGTCTATTATAACGACTTCGTACAACGGCATATATTCGTTGATAGCATCGCAGGGCTACCTTGCGCTGTTCGTCCTCATGGTACTGGAGGGTTCGTCTCTGCCAATACCAAGCGAGATAGTGATCCCGCTCGCGGGATATTTCTCATCCCCGGCGGCGAACTACCTGCTCAGCTTTCCCGTAGCTTTCCTAGTGATACTTGCCGGTGGGACTTTTGGTCTGGCCATAGACTACTACATAGGGTACTTCCTTGGAAAGGACGTCGTATACAAGCACATGCAATCGTTCCACGTAAAGAAGGAGTCCATAGACGCTTTTGATGCGTGGTTCACCAGGAACGGCAAGTTTGCCGTGTTCATAACGAGGTTCATACCAGAATTAAGGGCGCTGATGAGCTTCCCTGCGGGGTTTGCAAAGATGGATCTGAAGCCGTTTTTCATATATTCTATAGCCGGAACCGTGATCTGGGACATAATGCTCATGCTCTTTGGGTATTTCCTTGGCGTGGAAGTCATATCTGCTCATTACGACATAATAATAGGGGCCGTAGCCGTATTCATAGCCGTCTTGTACTTCGCTTACAGGATAGCCATGAAAAAGATGAGGAAGAAGTGAATGGCGGGGTGGAGCACCAATGTAGGCCTTTCGGCCTACACGACAGACTATGGCAGCACGTAGCACGTTAATGGGAATTCCTTCCCAATAGCCACATAGTACCTCAGCAGTGATGAAATGTCGTCCGAGCTCTTGGCCTTGTATGCATGGGCGCTTATTGCCATCGCGCTCCAGGCAAGCTCAACAAGCTCTTCGACCTCTTCCATCTTCCTTTCTGCCTCCTCCTGGGAGACTGGGATACCATGTCCGTCATCGATTTCGGACAGTTCCGGCTCTCGTGCGGTCGCGTATAGATAATCTATGGCGATTTCTAGTGCAGACCTCATTCCGTCTAGGATACCTATCGGCGTCCTCTGAAGATTTTCTCCATTCATTTGTTCCACCTCACCCGGATATTATAGTGCTTAGGGTGATAGCACGTTCCTTAGTTAGTTTATTTGGATAAATATATTTATACTTTACTAAATGATTATATACTAAAGGAAACATTTAAATTATTATTTGCAGGAATATACTTGGAAGATTTCTCCCTTCCACCTTGGGGTGCGCTGCGGCGCATCCCTTAACGTTTACCGGATAAAGGAAAAAATCCATAAAGCATTAATATGATGCATGCTGAAAGGATAACGTGGTCTAATGGCGAGAAGGGCAGGGAAGGCAAGGAAGTCTGCGGCATCAAGCGCCAAGATTGCCGAAGCGCACGGAGAAAAGGAGTTAAATGACCTGATACTATTCGCGTTCATATTCATAGGTCTTGGCATTGGCCTGTTGACCGATCAACCTGGTCCCGGGCTGCTCATTGGGGTTGG
>JAMCZN010000023.1 GCA_023485505.1 Candidatus Martarchaeota archaeon
GGGGCTGATCAAGAAGTCGACGAGGGAGGAAGAAGGATTGACGAAACGGAAAACAGCGGAGGCATGCAGATAAAGCTCATGACGATAGAAGACATGGTAAACACTTACCATATAAATGACGGAATGATGAAGATAGACATAGAGGGGGGCGAGTACAAGGTTTTCAAGGAGCTGCCGAGCGAAGTCTTAAGGAAGTTCAAATACATAGACATAGACTACCACTTCGGCTACAAGACCCTTGAAGAGAGGCTCAGGAAGGAGGGTTTCGAGGTAAAGAGGCCAAAGGTGGTCCTCAGGTACAATCTGCTTTCATATGCGGGCGTTATGGGAATAGGAAACATCCAGGCAGAGAGGAAGGATTGAACACGGTTTATCATTCTTTTAGATATGCGCGACACAGAAGCAATGCAGAACATTCAAGACACCTTTAGCCAAAGCATGGATTCAAACTCTGGTTTTAACTAAGATTTAGAAAAATGAATATGACCCCCTTCACGACCTAAAGGTCGTGGTATTCTTGCCCCTTCAAATAATATTCAAGGGTGTTTACTCCTCCACTTCAATGGTCGTATCGGCTTCGAAAGTGGTTCTTTGGACAACCTTGCCATCTACAGACCTTGCAACTAGAGTCTGCCCTTTACGCAGAACACCCGCAATTTTTGGCGTAGCAACTTCGCAGCCCATCTTCAAAACTACCAACGACGCAACATCGCCAGACTTAATGCCGTAGTCGACGACGTTTAACCTGCCGGAAATGCTGCAGTAGAGATACGCAACACGAAACTGCGTATCAGTCTTTGGAGCACCCACATAAGTAAGGTCTCCTTTCTTTAGATTGCTTTCCATCGCAGTTCTTAATTGGTCATTGCCCATAATTGCTAAAGCTTCTTCGATTGGAATCATAGGCAGCTTCTCCTTCGCGGCTATCTCCCTCGTCTGGTCACGAGTCAGCCCTGTCGGCTCCTCGCCTGGCCAGTAATACCTTAATTTAAGATACTTTTCACCATTAGGCAATGTAAATGTATCTCTGCTTATTGGTTCTGGCAACCGTATTGGCTGGACTGTTGCTTGAGCTTCTTTTGGCATATCATTACCGTAATAACCAGTGATTTATTAAATATATAAAACCTTCGAAAAGTGTCAAAATTCGCATGGAAGTTTGTGTTTTTGAAGCTCTTTCCTCCAGCCATACCTATCCTGCAGTAATAGGAAAATAGTAAATGCAGGGGGAGAGATTTGAACTCTCGCAGGCCTAAGCCACAAGGTCCTAAGCCTTGCGCGTTTGACGGAGCTTAGTAGTAGAAGAATTACGGCTTGCTTTTGCTTTATTACTCTTATAAGCGAAAAGTTTATATAACTAAAGTTACATTATATTGTAACTTAGGTTATTGTATGAAACTGCCAATTCTAAAGGTATTAAAGAAGAGAGACTACAGGGAACTTGCTGCATTTCAAGACACCATAGTCGGAATCCTTTACCAGGCCGATAGCACGGTAATCTTGCATGGCGGGACTTGCGTATGGAGATGCTTTGGCGGAAGCAGATTCTCCAGTGACATTGATGTTTATATCAGATCCAAATCAAATCTGGAAAGAATAAAGGAAAACATAACTGCCACAGCTTCAGATTATGGAGTTAAAATAGAAAAGATCAAGGATACTGGAAACCTTATTTTCATGGCATTTTCTTCTGGAGACACTTACTTGAAAGTCGAGATAAATTATGTGAAAGACACCCTTCATCCTATTGCTACGAGATTTGAAAAAGTCGATGGTACTTATACCGAGGTGCTTGCGCTGCTGCCAGAGGATCTGCTTTTGGAGAAAATTGCGGCGTACTCGGATAGGCTCTTCATACGGGATATCTATGATATTTACGTTCTCAGCAGTTACGTAAAGAAAAGCGGCGAGACCAAAAAAGCAGTCGCCAAGTTTATAAAAAGTATAAAACGCCCGATAAACGAGAGTGATCTAAAGTCGTTAGTTTACGAGGGACCTGTGCCAACTTTCCAGGGCATGATAGAATACATAAAGGTAGTATTTCGATGAAATATATAAAATCGTTAAGGGAGCATTTTGACAATCCGGATTTCCCGGTGGTGAAGCTTTTCGAGATCAGAACATTGTTAAAGCAAAAAGGGATCCACGATGCTTATCTTAAAAGGTTGATTAACTATATGCTTAAAAAAGGGGAGCTGAAACGCATAACGAAGGGAGTATACACATTCCATGATGATATCACCGTAGTGGGTTTTGCTTTTCAGCCATTCTATTATGGTCTGGAGAATGCACTTACGATAAGAAAACTTTGGGAGCAGGAAACCAATCCAATAGTCATAACAGCAAAGCAGGCAAGGAACGGTATGAGAAAATTTGAAAGCGCCAATTATCTGGTCCAGCGGCTTGATAGAAAACTTTTCTTTGGATGCGAATTGGTCAGGTACTACAACTTTTGGATACCGGTGTCAGACTATGAAAAGACAATATTAGACTTCGTTTACTTTAAACACCACATAAGGGCCGACGTATTAAAAGAATTAAAACGCAGGATAGACAAGAAGAGACTAAGGACATATCTGAAAAGGTATCCAAAATGGGTAAAAGTCAGCGTTTTAAGGTTGGTTAAATAAATATGCAGGGGGAGAGATTTGAACTCTCGCAGGCCTAAGCCACAAGGTCCTAAGCCTTGCGCGTTTGACCAAGCTCCGCCACCCCTGCACACCTTAATCTTGTCAAACATATCCTTTTATTGGTTTATGATGCAATGTAGACTATCAGAATCTACAGTTTCTGAAGATTTGATACCATGCGTGTAGGCAAGCCTGCTCTTATCGCAGTTCTAGTCATTTCCATCACGATTACAACTTATGCCCAATACGTTTACTGCGGCAGTTATAACGGTCCCATTTACGACCTCACGCGGGTCCCAAACAAAAACGTGGAGCAGTTCCCGGATGCCACGCTTGTGGGCCAGATCACTAACTTTAACACAAACGACCCGTATATGGCCTGCTTAAACGGAGAGACGATTAACGTATGGACCGCCCCGTCTGAATTTCCAGGCGTGCTTGTTATGCATAATGGGAACCAAAACAGCCAATGCGTATATGTTACGGCAATCTTCACCACAAACCAGGGGATAGTCAGCACGCTCAGCGCCATACTGTATGACGCACAGCAAATCATCTCAATACTTGGGCTTATGCTTGCCATCCTAGGAGGGGCGATCTATGGCGGAGCTACCTTAATCCCTGGACAGACAAGGGGGACGCTACAGGCTTATGCGATGGGACTCATTGTCGGGGGATTTGCCGGAATCATAGTATCCATATTATCCCCGTATATATTGCAATTGATAAGCGGGAGCAGCGGCGTCCTGTGTTACTGAAATCGCTTAGAACATATCTTTTTTATTACTTTGTTAGTGATATTAACTAATGTTTACTGCCGTTCATCTTGATTCGCATGATAACAACCAAATACGTGAGAGACAGGCTAGATGCCATAAGAGCTTCGCTTGAAAAGAGGAAGAGCAACTACCCATTAGACGAGCTGCTCAAGCTCGATGAGGAATGGCGTGGCCTGAAAACCAAGCTCCAGGAGCTCCAGACAAGGAGGAACAAGGCCAGCCTTGCCATATCCGAAGCAAAGAAGAAGGGAGAGAAGATAGAGGACAAGATAGCCGAACTCGGCAAGCTAAAGGATGAGCTCACTTCAATAGAAGCAAGCCTTCCGAGCTATGAGGACAGGATAAACGCCCTCCTCTGGAACATGCCCAATGTCATCGACGACTCAGTAAAGTACGGAAAGGACGAGACAGAGAACGTAGAGATAAGGAAGTGGGGCACGCCAAAGCCAGCAGTAGCGGGGCATAACGAACTTCTGGAGAAAAAAGGCCTGGTGGACATCGAAAGGGCATCCAAGGTGGCAGGAGCCCGTTTCTATTACCTAAAGGGTGATTTCGTATTGCTTGCAAAGTCCCTTGAAAGGTTCGCACTCGACACAATGGCAAATAAAGGATATACGTTGGTGCAGCCTCCGTACCTTATGAAAAGGGAGTTTTACAGGGGAGTGACGGGACTGGGGGATTTTGAAGAAATGCTTTATATGGCCGGGAAGCCGAGCGGAGTAAAAAAAGGGATAAGCGAAGATGAAGAATCCGAAGAGCTTTTCCTCATAGCGACGGCGGAACATCCGTTGGCCGCAATGCATGCCAACGAGGTATTCTCTGCAAAGGAACTGCCGCTTAGATACGTGGGCGTTAGCCCGTGTTTCAGGAGGGAAGCGGGAACCCATGGAAAAGACACAAAGGGCATTTTCAGGGTGCATCAATTCGACAAGGTAGAGCAGTTCATATTCTGCAGGGAGGAGGACTCGTGGAAGATATATGAGGAGGTCATAGCCAATGAGGAGGAGATATTCCAAAAACTCGGCGTGCCATACCACGTGATGGAGATGTGCACTGGCGACATAGGCATAGTGGCAGCCAAAAAGACAGACCTTGAGGGCTGGTTCCCGAGCCAGCAAAAGTACAGGGAGATCACCTCGGCTTCTAACTGCACGGACTGGCAGAGCGTAAGGCTTGACATAAAATACGACGACAGAGGGGAGCGCAAGTACGTGCATATGCTCAACGGAACCGCGGTGTCCATAGAGCGCGCGCTTACCGCCATAGTGGAAAACTATGCCAACCATGACGGAACAATCTCAGTGCCGGATGCGCTGGTTCCCTACATGGGAAAGAGCAGGATAGGGCAATAGTAGTATTTATATACTACCTTTAAGTAGTATAAAAGTAATATATAAATATCTTTCTCGTGTAATAATACCGTGGCAACCCAAAGATATGTTACCGTATCCGCTAAAATCTCAAGTAGCCTTAGGCAAAGAATGAAACGCCTTGGTATAAGCCCATCTAAGGCATTTAAGGCAGGATTGGAGGAAGAGCTTAAAAAGGAGCAGATGGCAGAACTGATTAAGAAAGCGCAAAAGGCGAAGAGGATACTTGAACGCATACCGATTGAAGAGGTCGTAGATGACATAAGAGAAGATAGAGGGAGATAATGAGGTACGTATTTGACGCATCTGCCATTTTCGCTGCGCTAAAACCAGATACAATAGACAAGTTATGCGGAAATTATACCACAGAATTGGCAAAGTATGAAGTTGACAATATTATATGGAAGGAAAAATCAGTTCACAAAAGGATGAATAGTGCAGAACAGGAAGTGCTGCTTGATCTTGCGGCAAGCGCGTTGAGAACTATGCAAATCCTTAAGATTGATGGTCACGAAACTTATGTCTTGAAACTTGCGTCATGGTTGGCATAG
>JAMCZN010000017.1 GCA_023485505.1 Candidatus Martarchaeota archaeon
TCTAGCGCACGGCTTCACTGGAGTGAAGCCAATACAACCGATGTCTGCCTTTACTATACGGAAAGTGCCAGAATCTGGCATCTCGGATCAGATAAAATTCCTCCGATCCGATGACGAGATCGGTCTTGAAGAGCTTGAGTACCGAATGGTAACCTCCAGCTACAAGTTTGCCAGGGCATCACTGTCTACGAACTCCAGGGGAGTGGCTCCTTTGCTGGCTATGAAAGGCATAGACCTTGCCGGAGAGATAGCGCTGAGCCAGGTCAAGGGGTTGTCCAAGGACTATGTCGGCAACGTCAACCAGATAGAGTACGAAAAGCTGGAGAAGCTCAGGAAGATGCTGGTTAAAATAAACAAAGACCTAAGAAAGGACATACTGCGCCTAACTAAGAAGCTGCAAAAGAACAATCCGGCAAAGCTCCCGAAAAGGGTAGCGCTTACTGACTTGGAGCTGAAGATGCAGAACACGGAAACAGCGATAAACTACGTAAAAGCCTCGATAGATGCAAAGAGCATAACGGACCAGGTCGCCATCGCAGAAGAGCGCATAAAGCAGATCCGCGATCTAATAGAGGAGTGCAAGCAAAAAAGCATGCCATTCAGGCACCAACTTCCAGCACTGGCGCCACAGATAGACTTCAGGTGGATGATCGCTTAAGTCGTTTGAGTGCCGGAATATGTCCGGCACTTATTTTATCTTTTTGTTTTTCGACAGATTTTTATAGGTTTCCCAACTAATAAGTTAGAAGAAAGATAACTCTTTTTATCAATCTTTATCAATTAACGGGTAATTTCAATGAGCATGTACAGGGAGGTAAAGCAGACTCTGATAAACGAATACAAGACAAGGCCGCAGGAGTACAAGGACAAGCTTATAAAGTGGAACTCCGAACAGCCGATAGTCAGAGTGGAGCGACCGTCGAACCTGACAAGGGCCAGAGAGCTCGGCTACAGAGCCAAGCAGGGCGTTGTCCTCGCAAGGGTGCGTGTACTTGGCGGAAAAAAGAAAAGGCCGATGTTTGCCGGAGGAAGAAAGCCCTCAAAGGCAGGAAGGTTCTTCTCAAGGCATAAGTCAATGCAGGCCATCGCAGAGGAAAGGGCCGGGAAAAAGTTCTCGAACTGCGAAGTGCTCAACTCATATTACGTGGGCGAATCCGGATCTGAAAAGTACTACGAAGTGATACTTCTCGAAAAGGGCAACCCATCAATAACTAGCGACAGGCGGTATTCGCAGATAGTAAGCCAGAGGAGAAGGGCGGAAAGGGGTCTGACATTTGCGGGAAGGAAGCACAGAGGACTCTCAAGGCGCGGATACGGAACTATTATGAACAGGCCAAGCAAGAGGCAGAACAACAGGAGCTAAAAATGCCGTTCGTAACTTTTTCTAGGAACTTCAAAAAACAGAAGGGCATATTGAAGGTCTTGCGGATGCGCGTAAAGGATGCAAACGTAGAGCCCAGGGGGACAAAGACGGTAAAGAAGATTGCACAGATAGCATACCATAAGGGCTTCAAGGATGTACTGATAATAGACTCGATTGAGCGCACAGCCGCGCATGCATCGCATCTAAAGCTGAAAATGGAACAGGGTGGCATAACGTGGAAGTTCTCCGGAAGAAGGGCGATAAGGCTCCAGTCCCTTGGATCAAAAGCATAGGTTTTCATAGCCTATCATACATAAATAATTTCTGTGAGACTCAGCAGATACGTATCCGGAAGCCAAGTTTATGGCATACCAAAAGAGCGTGAAGTTTCTATAGGTACCGGCATAAGCAACCTCAAGTCAAACATAAACGGCACGTACAATTGGGTCGAGTCGACAAGGTTTGGCAGGGATATAAGCATCATACTTGTCGTTTTCCTTCTTTATGTCCTTTTTACTGTTCCATTTGAGGTAATATTCTTCGGTTTCTCTGTCTGGTGGTTTGCCGGCCTTGCCGTTGTGGTTGTCGGCCTTCCATTTCTGTTCAGGGGCGCGTTCTACAGCGAACACGGTATACTCGGAAGCGACAAGAAAGGCGTTCTTCTGGGCGTATCATACAAACACCTTGTCGATGCTCCTCACTATATGGAGAGCTACCACACATGGCACGATGTCAGGGAGACATCAAAGGTCCATGAGGTTGGAGATAACGCGGAATTCATCATCGACTATGCCAATGAGCCGAATTACAACATAATAAGCCTTGGCAGCTCCGGTTCTGGAAAATCGCAGACGTGCAAGGCATTCATCGCAAGGGCCAGCATATCCTATGGCGTAAAGTTCCTGATAATAGACTATAACGGGGAATATGTCAAATTCGCAAAGGATACAAATTCAGCTATTTGGAAGGCGGGAGAGAGTTTCAAGATAAACCCGTTTCTCCTAAACGGCATGTCCCCGGAGGAAAGGGCGAGCCTTGCCATAGAAAGCCTTGTGGTATGCGCCAAGATAACCCCGCTGCAGGCCGGGAAGGTAAAGAGTGCCCTACTAAAGCACTACAAGAGCGGCAAGGAGCCGACGCTTCTCGAGCTTTGGAAGGAGCTCTGTTCAAAGAAAAAGCCAAACGATCTTATAGACCAGAGATTCAGGTCGATACAGAGGGTAATCGGCAGCGAACCGAGGGAGTTTTGGGAAAGCATACTTACCAGAAACAACGTCGTAGACCTATCCTCTCTTAACGATAGCGAAAAGGCCCTTGCCGCGCATGTGATACTTGAAAGGATATACGAGCTGTTCAACAGCAACACAGAGCTCAACAACAGGCTCAGGCTTTCCATAATGGTAGACGAGGCATGGCGCGTTCTGCAGAACGCGACTTACGAAGACCAGGAGTATGAATCCCTACTTAGCAGGATAGCGAGACAGGGCAGGAAATACGGGTTCGGAATAGTCATAGCGACCCAGCAGCTAGAGGACCTTCCGCAGACTTTCATAAACAGCAGCGCGATAAAGGTGCTGCATAATTATCAGGATTCAAACTATCTTAACAGCATATCCAACACATTCAAGCTGAGCACATTCGAGAGCGCATATCTCAATTCCGCCGGGATTGGCGAGGCCATAGTGCTTGATTCGGCAAGAAAGGCATCAGAGGGTCGGTGGTGGGGGGATTACGTAAAGGTTGCCTCCCTGTCAAACCAAGAGATGCAAATATTGTCAAACCACTACTCCCAATTTACACCCGGTGTTATAAACGAGGCCCAATTACCGATAGAGGAATATGAAATGAGCGTTGATGATCAAGAAGATGATGGTGACGAAGATGAGGAAAAACCGGGAAAAGGCAACAAAGCAAAACAAAGAGTACGAAATAGTCGTAACGATACCAAAGGTGGCAAGCATAGATTACATGAAAGCGCTCGGGGCGACAAGGGACTACAAGCGCAGCTTGGCAAAGGCGATAGAAACAAAAGAGAGCCTTACCGTCTCAATAAAGGCAAAGGACATAACCGCGCTTAGGGCAACGATCAACTCGATAACAAGGGACATACAGGTAATAGAGAAGACACATTCAGCGCTTGCCTGACTTTCCATAGACTCCGAAAGCGTTTTCCATATCCTCCGCTTTGACGACATAAGCGAAGATATGGTTCCACACATTCATCGAACTTTTCTTTTCAGCGGCCAGTTCCGGATACGACAATACGAACTCCTCCGGCACAATGCACCTGTAGCCCGAATCGAACGCATCCCTTATCGAGGTATCCACACATCTGGATGCTATTGTCCCGGTAAATATCACCGTATTGATTTTCCTGCTCCTTAACTTTCTATCCAAACCCGTATTCTGATAAAACGCGCTGTAATTCTTCTTTACAATTTCAATGTCGCCCTTTTTTGGCCCAATGACATAGTACTCAAAGCCGCGGGTCTTTGGCTTGCAGATGTTTATGTGGTCTTTCCATGCGTTGCCGTGCTTTATGAACTCCGCAATGTTCCATTGGAGCTGTTTCGGATCCTCAACCATCTTTGTCCATATTACTGTAATCCCTATGTCCCTGGCCATATCCACGAACTCGCCAAGCGCCTTCAGTTCATCCTTTAGGTTTTCAGTATGAAATTTGAAGTATTCGGCGAAAACCCCGTCATTGGCGCAGTAATCTCTTTGGATGTCTATTACCAGCAATGCGGTGCGCTTTGGGTTTATGAACGACTTGAGCTCACTAGCGTCAATAAGGGCCATCTTATCATTTCTTCAGCGCCTTCTTCATCTCCTGTATAGCCCAGTCCACTACCATGCCTTTTATCTTCCTGTATTCCTCTTCGGTGTATTGCATGTTTCCTATGCAGTACTTCTTTGACCTCAGATGGGAGCAGAACAGGCATTCGTACATGTCAAAACAGTCGTTTATGAACATGCTTCTTGATACCTTGCTCGACCAGTACACGTTGTAAGAGAGGCTCGAGTAACCGCTTTCCTCTATCCTTATGCAAGACACGCAAGCGTTGTTGTCGCTGCTGCCTACGAGGTTCTTGCTATTGGTGTTGTTGTAACAGAAAACTATGTTCTGGCTTCCGAATGTGAGCTGGCTCCGGAAAACGCCATAAGAGCTGTATGCTCCGTCCGATTGTTCTACCTCCTTCGATTCGAGGTACTTCTCTCCGGTCTTTACATTCAGGTTATCCCAAACCTTTAGGACATCGTCCATTGATTTTAATTCCTTCTTCGGGCTCATGAACTCGTCTTTTGCGGACTTTGCAATTAGCCCTGCCTGGCTTGTAACCTTGTCTCCCTTTTTGAATACGCCCCAGGTATAACCGTCGTCTTCGGTGTTCTTCACTTTCTGTGGCAACTGTATGTCATATGCGAATATCTTCAACACTTCTTCAAGGGCAAACGGGTTGTCTTTTCCAAATACGTCCTTGAATACACTGTCAACTATTTTTTTCGCTGCGTTTTCGTCCATAGTATCACGTCACATCAACTGTTTTAGATTTAAAGCATGGATAGAACTGTCCTTTCAGGTAAGCCCTCACCAGGCACTCCCTGACTCCGAGCTGTGTTATGCTCTTTAGCTGGAGCTCCTCCTTCGTCTCTCCGAGGGACTCCCAACTCCTTATGACCTCGTCAGGTATGTCTATGCTGAGGTTCCTTTCAAGCAGGCGGGCGTCTTCCTCCGTAGCCTTGAACACGAAGTAGTTGTACATATTTGACAGCATTCCATT
>JAMCZN010000027.1 GCA_023485505.1 Candidatus Martarchaeota archaeon
CTTACAGAAAGGGAGCAATATAGAATCAAAATGCTAGGTATCTTCCAGACATTCAAAGAAATGACTTGGTACATTTCTAATAACGATTCTAAAGTTGAGATTAGAAAACTCCATAAAAGTCTTCTCAGTAGCCTATCCTTAGTTTAATTCCTTCCAGGCCCAAGCGGAGAGAAGACTTGCGGCTGAGGCGGTCGCTGCGAGCGAGCCGGGAGGCGTAAGTTACTGGACGAGTCGAAGTATCTATGTAAAATCCCGGTAGACTACGGGATTTGAACCCTCCAAAGACAAATGGAAGACACCAAATCAGTGCTTCAACGACAAAACGTTCCGAAAAAATAGATTGCTCCTCTCGGGATTTGAACCCGAGTTTCGGCCTTGAGAGGGCCGTGTCCTTGACCGAGCTAGACGAGAGGAGCACAGAATTAGTTATGCACACTAAGATTTAAAGGAATGAC
Source organism: Candidatus Martarchaeota archaeon (assembly GCA_023485505.1). GTDB lineage: Archaea > Micrarchaeota > Micrarchaeia > Micrarchaeales > Micrarchaeaceae > JAJZYD01. The sequence continues at coordinate 456 of JAMCZN010000027.1, forward strand.
TCTATAGGAGGATCGATTACAAGCATTGGCTCAAGTCCCCTTAAGAAGAGGGCAAGCACGTACCTGTGGCAGAATTGCGGGAACTTTTCCTTGCACAGCAATGCGATATGGCCGTCAACCGCATCGCTCGCGACCTTTCTTGCCAACGACAATGGTTTTTCGGTCCTTAGGTAATTCAGGTAATCCTTCTTGAACGTTTCCTGCCTTTCGGCGATTTCAGCCCCCGGAAGTTCGTTGCCCCTATACCACCAGTTGATAAGCCATGGTGGGGGACCCAGTTCAGGAATATGCATTGTGAAAGAATCGGGAAATATATTTGGATCTGGGTTCTTTCCCAGGTTATCCGTGTGCCTGCTCATCACGGACAATCCAATCTCATTCGGAAGCTTGTCTTTGGAATCGCGCCACGAATAGATGTCGCCCCTTACCCTAATGACCATGATTTAGCTCTATTCATCCTGGTATTAAAGTCTTGCCGTATGCCTCGTAAAGGATTTCCTTATTATCCTTCTTGCCATGCGCTCTGTGAATGCGCTTGGCATCACCTTTTCGCTTATAAAATCAGCTATCTTCATGTCGCTCGTAGTAGAAAGGGTCACCGCTTCCTCTATAAAGTCATACTTTATTGCCTCATCGTATTCCGGCCTTACATTACCCTCTTCTATCTGGTTCATGCAATCCGAGATGTTGTTGAGCGCCTTTGAAAAGCCATTAAGCAACGGCTCTGGGGCGCTCTTTATGCCCATGGACTGCTCTAGAAGCTCTATGTGCACCGCTGCCTTGCTCGCATGATAAAGCACCCTAAACGGCATCTTGTATATGTTGCTCGAAAGGAAATCTATTATGTTGTCCTTTGGTTCTCCTTTTGACGCCATCAGGGCAGGTATCAATAGCAGGTTTTCCTCTCTTGGGACCCTCTTGGTGTAGCTGTGGCTGCTCTCGAGGTACTGCTTCCTTTCGTCTATGCTTAGGGCGTAGAACAGCTCCACGTAAGACGCGGTCGCGCTCCTTATGCATTCGTTCAGCTCCACCCCCGTGACGTCCTTCATGCTTCTCAGGTCATCAGACATGGTAGTCAGGTCCTTCATGCTTTTGTTTAGGTTTTTCACGCTTTCCTTTACCGCCTTTCTGGTAGAACCGGCAACGTGCCTGTTGGCCTTTGCATGGGAAAGCGCATAAATCAGTCCCTTTACGGGTATTAGGTTGGCGCCGCACCTTATCGCCGACACTAACGTGATTATCGAAGCTTTTCGCCTCTCGCCTCTAGACTTCTGCTTCTGCAATGGCACACCCGTGAAGAACAAATTGCCGTGTAATACATAAAATGGCAATATTAAAAACCTATCCCTTGCCGAAAACATGGGCCCATTATTTACGGAATTTCGCAAGGTATTTAACCTTATTAGAGCATAACAAATATTGGTTCAATGGTAATACACCAGAATGACGTTGATTATGCCAAAAACGCGATATGGCAGGACGAGAAAGTGATAGCAACGGCAACCCAAAGGAGGTTCGGTCCTGGAATGTCGCTGATAACCCCTACAACGGTCATCGCCACTGATAAAAGAATACTCATAGTCAACAGGGCCACATTCGGCATGAGGCACGATGTGGAAAGCATACCATATTCAAGGATTTCAAGCGTAAGGATGGAAAACGGATTCATATCCTCTTCGGTATTCCTCAGGGTGAGCGGATATTCGTCTCCTGGAGAAAGGGGTTTCCTGAAATCGGGGGAACAGGAAGGAGAGGTAAGCGGCTTGCACAAGGCAGACGCAAAGGAGCTGTCCGATTTCGTAGAAAGGGTCATTTCAGGATTCGCGCAACCTACGGAGCAGGCGATTGACAGCTATGAGCTGCTTGACATAAAGGGCCAGAAGTCAAGGGCCGGAAGGGCTCCAGACATAGGCCTTGGCGGGGGCACGGGAACTCCGCAACAGCCACCAAGCGGGGCCGGAGGCGGTTACGTATACTGCACAAAATGCGGATCGAAGAACCAGATTGGAGCGAACTTCTGCGCGAAGTGCGGGGCAAAGCTCACAAAGTAACATAATAACGGGATCATTTTCTGTTTGCCGGCTTGTTGACCAATGCTTCATCTATTGAGTACTTGTTTATTACCTTGGCCTTTATCTCGTCTATCTTGTCTTCGCCGAGACTGTTCTCTTTTGCTATCCTTTCCGCCTGCTTCAGCTTGCTTGAATATATGTTGAACGCTTTTATCGCAGCCGAGTACGCGTCCCTCTCGTGCGGATTCTTTATCCCGATGGGCCTTGCAAGCTCTGATTTTTCATCTATAGTGAGCACACGCCTTGATGTGTAGAGCCTTGCATTGAATGACGAGCAGACCTTCTTCACTATGTCGTTTGGTGCCCTGTCGGATGTGATTACCGAAGGTATTCCGGACTTGCTTATCTCTTCGATGAGCCACTCCACCCCGGAAGAGGCCTTGTGGCCCGCATCGACAACGACGCCATGCAAATCCAGGCATATGAAGGCAGTAGTTTTACCACTGTCTATTCCGACTATAGTGTGCCTGTTATTTGGTTGTATTCAATCCACCAAGCGTGTAGTTTATGGCGCTGTAAAGTGTCTGCGGTATTGTCTCGTACTTGCAGTTGACGACGTAAGCAGGCGTCATGGACACGTTGTAGAACGATGCCAGTGATGCTTGCGCGTCCAGTATCTGTGTTGAATTATACAGCAGGCATGAATCGAATTTGGTGGTGTTGAGGCCAGATCCTACCACTATGCCTTCCAATGAAAGGTTATCTAGGGGGTTGCCGGTAGACTCTATGCTGTAGTTCTTCAGGAACGCAACGAACTTGCTCGGTTGCTTTGATGCGCAGAACAGGTACCTTCCCGCAAGCTGCGTCTGGTTGATTCCATATGTTGAATAATATTTCTGGGCATATCCCGTGTATATGAACTTGTATGAATTGTTTATCTCGTTCCCGTACTTCGCAGATGCGTTTATCCCTTTATATATCGCGGCGATTGCGCCAGGAGCATAAGGATCTATGAAAGTGTACATAGGCACTGGCGTCGTTGTGGTGCAAAGCACCCTTCCAGTTATGTTGACGACGCCAAACGCGACAGTCCTGCCTACCGTTTGGTATGGAGGCTTGAGTGTTTGCAGATACGGCGTCACAAGCGTAAGGTTCGAGTCATAAAGCAGCAACGATATGCTGAATGTCTGGTTTTTCAATAATGGGTCCCTGTATGGTATAACCACAAGCCATTCATCGCTTGCGTTAAGGTATGATACGCTTGACTGGTTTACAAGCGAATAGTATGGAAGCAGTGACAACGATGTGTTGACATCGGAATATCCGACAAGCGCCTGCTCGGCAGCCGAAAGTGCCTGCGCGCTAGTATGTATAGGACCTGCGCATGACGAGTTCATAATGCCATATGGGCAGTTTATGACCCCCTGTCCCGGCCTGAAGCCGGAAAGCGCAAAAGCCAGTGCCACAAGTATTATCACCAGAGCAATAAGCGATATATGCAGGTAATCCAGACCAAGGGTCTTTGACACCGGCTTCACTATCAGCACCGGCTGTGCCTCTTTCTTGTTCCTTTTTGTAGCCTTTTCCATCAACACACCATTAAGAATCCCGAAAAACAAAGTTTTGGGACTTGGTTTTAGCGCAATATAATTTTATAAACATTATCTTTTAAACCAAATTCGGGCGCGGCGGGATTTGAACCCGCGGCCTATGTCTTTCCCCTTTTGATCGAACTTTTCTTAAAAGTTCGTTAGGAGGACATCGCTCTATCCAAGCTGAGCTACGCGCCCACGATTAAAGGTATTATACACAAAAGACTTTAAGGCTGTGTTTGGCCCAATGCCAAAAACAAAAAAAAGAAAAATGGTACCTGATTTTCATCAGGTACTTGCATATCCGGACAGGCACTTGTCGTCAGCGGTAATACAGGTAGACGTCTGCGCCTACTCCAGCGCTAGATGAGGACGGATTGACGGTCACCTGATACGTCCCGGGAGCCTGATTTGCACAAATACCTATCGATGCGCTGGTGTTCTGGTATGATGTATTCTGTATAATAGTACATCCGTGAGGCATTGTCAGGGAGCAGGTTGCGGAAGCGCATGCCACCGGTATTACGGCAAGCCAGTTAGAGTATGTGCCGTTTATGGTATAGTTCATCACATACGGTGTGCTCAAAGGAGCTGAAACCGTTTGGTTCGTCCCTTTGTAACCAGTAACTACCACCATTGCCATCGACATTGGTGTTGAATATTCGCCACCCTGGCAATACGCAACGCCGCTTTGGAGACCAAGCGGAGCAACTAAGTCGAACGATACGCTGCTGTTGGAGCCCGCGACCGCGCATGCGCCCGCATTGAGCGCGGATAAACCAGATCCGGAATACGGAATGGTAAGGTTGAATGTAGATGGAGTTGAACTGTAACCGCTGATGCTCAAGCCCTTATAGGATATCCCGCCAGCTGATCCTGAAGGCGTCCCGCTTGTGCTGGAGTTCGTTCCGCTCGTCTTGTTGGTGTTTTGCACCGTGATTGATGACTTGCTTTGGTTGCTTGACGTGCTTACAAGCAGTACCGCAACCGCCACCACCATTATCACTATTATTATGCCCACTATCGCTATAGAGGTGTTCATTTTTATCACATATAAGCTCGGATAAAAAGGAATTTAATTACTATTTATTAATTAGGTCGGTGCGTTTCCAAGGTTTAATTCAAATTCGTAAATGAGCGCATGCACCGCGTTAATTCGATATCCATTGATTTCATGCCAAAAAAAAGCAGTTAGTAGATAATCACTTCGCTGCGCTTACTATTTTTATCACGTCATCGTCTTTCAGCACATAGTCCTTGGCAAGCCTTTTCTTTGTCCTTGCGTCTACGGCATAAAGCATGCCCTTCGCGAGGTTCGTGTGTATCTTCTCCGCAAGCTGCAATGCCGTAGAGCCCCTTTTTATCAGTATCGCATCAGGAAGCACATTACCAAAATGGTCGGTGTACTTGTTTTCATCCTCTACGGGATAAACTGTTATGTTGTCAAGGAGCCCGAATACAGTGCTGTTGATCAGATCCTGTATGTTCGTGCCTTTTGTCTTCACAAAGTTCTGCATGTACTTGAGGGCCTCCATGCGCTCCTTTGACGGATCGTCCTTTATCCATTTGAAATCCCTGCTTCCGGGAACGTAATCTATCAGTTCCTGCTTTGCCGCTTTTCTCAATGCGAACTCTATAGCGCCGGAACACGGTATGACTATTTCGTTTCCAAACTTGCTTTTCAGGGAGTCAATGTTCTTCTGCGTCTGCGGATCCTGTATGTCGTACTTGTTTGCCGCAACTATGTAAGGCTTTGATATCTTCAAAAGTTCCTTTGAAAAATGCTTTGTGTCGTTTTGAGACCATACCGGCTTGTTGAGAAGCAGGCTCGCTTTTGACGATGCTACCTCTATCTGCTCCTTCGTCACCTTGAAGCTGGCAAGCACCTCGTATATCGCTTCGGCGCCGTCGTCCCTTCTCGCTATCATATTCATGTGCTTGTCGAGTATGCCCGCAAGCCACTCCACTATCTCGCCCTTTACTATCTCGACATCGGCTATCGGGTCAAAGCCAGAGCCCTTGTTTCCATTAGAATCGGTGCGGCCGCTTGCATCCGCGACAACGATTATCGCATCGGCGGCGGAGAGGTCATTCAGGAACTGGTTTCCCATTCCCTTGCCCTCATGTGCGCCCTCCACAAGCCCGGCTACGTCTATCATGTTTATAGGGAACATCCGTATCCCATTTGTGCAGAGGGAATTTCTTGCGCGGCACTGCACGTTGAATTCGCCATGTACGCATTTCTTAGTCGCATAAGCTATCCCAAGGTTTGGATTTATTGTAGTGAATGGATAGTCTGCGATCGCTACCTCGTTAGTGGTCATTGCTGAAAATATGGTGCTTTTTCCTTTGTTCGGCGCACCTACAAGCCCTACTAGCATTCCATCACTTTTTTAACTCTTGTTTTCACGAAACTCCTTCGCGGTCTACAAAACCGCATTTTAAGCATTTGTACAGCTGAAGTGGCGGTTCATCGCCGATAATCACTCCGTAAAATGTAATTATCGCCTTGTCGTATCCGCACTCCTTGCATTCATGCACGGTATAATTTTTGAATTCACTCTTGTAATCGCAGTGCCCGCACGCCATGTAGACCTTGCCGTCCTCCTCGCGGAAATTGCACGCTATGCCGCACTTCGGGCACATGTTCTGGATTTGCATGCAGCAAACTTGCCTTTTCAGACATTTATACCTTTGTTTTATCTAGGGCATCACTTGAAAAGCCTGATTCTTACCACTTTTTTATCCCTTACTTCCCGCAGTGCATAGTATATGACTATCAACGATAGCGTCATTATCAGACCTATCACGAGGGCCTCGTTGGGCATGCCTATTATGAAAAGCAATATCGCCACCATGCCTATCACGGGCAGATACGGATAAAGGGGCATTCTGAAATCGCTTACTGCGCCCTTTCTCCTGAAATGTATTACGGCAAACCCCGTCATAAGGTAAGCGAAGAGCAACCCGAAGTTGCTTATCGCCGCCATTATGAATATATTGCCAGAGAATAGCATTACCACTCCTATAATCGCGGATACCAATATCGCATTCTGCGGCGCATCGCGCTTTTTGTTGTACTGCCTGAACTGTTTTGGAAGAAGCTTGTTTTCGCCCATCTGGTATACTGCCATCGATGCGGCAAGCATCATTGCAAGCGTGGCAGACGCGGTGGCTACAAGCGCTCCTATGTCCACTATGACAAGGAGCCAGCCAGGCGCGCTCGCATGCTTGAGCGCATTTGCCAGAGGGTCTCCGCTTATTGAAAAGCTAGAGGAGGGCACCATCAAGAGCAATGCGACCACTATCCCAAGATACAACGCCATGCTTATCAGCACTGCATAAAACGTGGCCCTGCCGGCGGCTCTTCCGCCCCCTTTTATCCTTGGGGTTAGCGTGACTATGGTCTGGAAGCCGCTATACGCAAAGAATATGACTATGCTTGCCGCAAACAGCGCACCCACAGTCCCCTGTGAAACCGAAGTTGCGAAGTTTCCGAGCTTCAAGCCACCCGTACTGCTAACGAAGAATATCGCAAACCCTATGAACACAAGAAGCGCCACCACCTTTATGATCACGAGAATGAAGTCGGTCTTTACCGCTTTCTTTAACCCAAATGCGGCCACAGTGGAGAGCACCGCAATCAGAACGATTGCGAATACTATTGGCGCGGTTGATGATGTCATTCCAAGTATGCTTGTAAGATAAGAGCCGAAACCTAGGGCCACCACAGAAACAGCCGTTGCGAAGCTGAAGTACATCAGTATCCCGGTTATGAAGCCGAGCTCGCTTCCAAAAGCCTGATAAACAAAAGAGTAAGATGCGCCCCTGAGATGAGGAAACAGGGCGCCGAGCTCTCCGAACTCTAGCGCTATTATTATTGCGACTATGCCGACTATGACAAAGGCAAGCAATGCATTTGCTCCCGCAAGAGATATCGCAGTGCCGCTGAGCACAAATATGCCAGCCCCTATTATCGCACCCAAGCCGACAGCAATCGCAAGAATAGGGCTTATCTTATGGTCCTCTTTCATATTGGTCTATGGACTTACAAATCGCAGCTTTATAGTTTTTATGCTATTGTACGCTTTAATTGGAAGAGTCCCGGATCATGTCGCAGAGCATTTTTCCGGTTCTTGTCAACAGCACAGTTTTTCTGCCGTCCGGAGCCGCCTCCCTATGGCGGTAACGCATAACCATGCCCGCTTCCTCCATGCGCCGCAGCCACACCATGGACAAGTTGCCGTTCATTTCCAAGAGAGCGCACCTCGTCGAACCGCCGTTATATATCGCGGCGATGAACTTCTTTGGGACGTAAAACCATTCCCTGCCTTTCTCCCTTAACAGGACAAATGAATCCAGAAGCGCTTGCCTGCCCTTTTCCTTTATATACAGGTCGGCTATATCCACAAAGCCAAGCCTTTCCAGCCTCCTGCTTTCCTTGATTGCCACATTTGCTTCCAATCCCGATTTTACCGCTATCCGGAACATGCCCAATCGCGCGTCGGAGCCATCCAATGCGGAAAGCACTTTCATCTTGTTATCGCCCAATAGTAGCCTTTCGGCATTTTGGTTCCTTCGCAGCAACTTCGGCACATCGCGCAGCAGATTGAGGTTGCCCAATATGCGCTCTCCTTTTTGAGTCAGCATGGCGCCGTAAGCTCCATATTGGCATATCATGCCCTTGGCCTTAAGGCTGCTGCGCGCATCGCTTACACTCCTGCGGCGCATGCCAAGCTCGGCAGACATATGGTGTGACGATGACTCGGCATCCATCCGGGCCGTTGCGGAAAGCACCTTCAGTTCAGTCAAGCTTATCCTCAATCCTGAAGTACTGGTATAAGACATCAGTCCGTCAGAAGGCAGCCCTGGCATTTTTCCAATAGCCATTTTGCCTTCTTCCGTTAGCGCAACACCGAATCTGCCGATATAATCCCGTCTGCATAGCCTGTTGACGGTGGCTTCAATATGGCTTCCGTTAAACCTCTTCGCCCACGCAAAAGAGCGGAAGTCGCTGTTCGGATCCGTAAGCAACGAAGCCAGCACAAATACCTCACAACCCGCTATGTCTTTACGGCCTTCAGAGCACAGGCCCCTTGTCGCGATCGCACTGATATCGTTTACATTTAGAGTCAGAACCTGGCAGCCGCTGACATCATTTGACTTGGCCTCTGTTGCAAGTGTCGGAATCCTCAAACTATCACTAGTGCCCAAAAACATCAAAACTGCAGAAAACTTCTAAATCGATTAGATATTTATACGAATTGGTCTATAGATATGGTATCTGAAGCATAAGATACAGCGCAGGGGTGGCGGAGCCTGGTCAAACGCGCTAGGTTCAGGGCCTAGTCCTTTAGGGGTTCGAGAGTTCAAATCTCTCCCCCTGCATAGATATTTTCCGCAGTTTGTTTTTGCCGTTAGGATACCTTGAAAGAACCGGCAGGAAGCTGCTGCATTATCGAATCCAAATTCTCATATCCGAGCTTCTTTGATATCTCTTTTGCGGCATCTGATTTCTTTATTTTCCCTATCCCTATGGACACATATTTTTCAATCCCTGCGTTTTCCTTTATCTTGAACAGTGTGGCCAACGGCACAGAATATAGCTTTCCTTCCTTTACGTACATTGCAAGGCCAAGGCTCATTCCCCTATACCAATCCCGCTCGCCGCTCAATAAGAAAGCGCCGGTTCCAAGAGAGCCCTTGCCGGTGGACTTGCTCACTTGCTCCCTTTGCATCGCATAGACGTCCGTGGTATGCATGCCATCCTTCCATGCGCTTGAATGGCACGCCGCAAACTGCGCCACCTCTTCCCTTATCTCATGGGGAGCATCGGCCCCATCCTTAAGTATGACCACATCCGCCCCAAACACATTCGCATGGAAGAACAGGTCTTTTTCCTCAAAATGCTTTGAATTGAGCTGCTCGTTCTGGTGCGCATCCCTTCCGCCTATCGCAAGCAAACCGTTGCTTGTGAAGAACCAGTGGAACTTCTCATACCATTCGATGTGCTCTTCCTTCAGCACCTTTACGGTTTTTGCCTCCGGCTCTGACATGCTTTTTGCCTCACCGAGCCTCTTCTCAAGCTCCATTATAGCCTTCTCTGCGCCGGCTTTCTTGGAAAGGAGCTTCTTGGACTTGTTATAATAGTCATTGGCGTTGTCTTGTGCCGACTTTGTAAAGTCGATCTCTATCTCCATAAGCGCACTCAAGGCAAAGGTATGCCGGAAATTATAGAAACAAGTACAGATATAACGAACCCGACAACACCTATTATCAGAATCCCGATTATGATTATCCTGGCAGTCTTTGAGAACTCCTCGTTTGACGGTTTGTAGCTTATGTTAAGGATGTGCTTTGAGTTCTGGATAAACGCCTTTAAGTTTGACATTTTATACATGCAGATACCAATGTTATGACTGTTATGTCTATGTTAGATTAATATATATTTGTTATCTTAACCTTTTTATGGCTTTTTCTGGCTACGAACACATAGAGATACACTTCGGAGAGATATGGCTCAAGGGCAGGAATAGGTCCGCCTTCGTGAACAGGCTTTACCAGAACATAAAGAGCGCGCTGAAATGCGAGAGCTATGACAGGCTCGATAACTCTTACGACAGGTTTGTGCTATTGCCAAACAAAAAATCGGACCTCGCCTCGATAGAAAACAGGCTTTCCAAGGTCTTCGGCATATCGTGGTTTGCTCCCGTAATGTCGTGCAAAAACAACATCAACGACATGCTAAAGCATTCTTCGAAACTGATCAAGGGGCAGGATTTCAGGGTGGAGGCGCATAGGGCTTACAAAGGCACAAAGTTCAATTCGCAGGACATAGTCAAGGGCTTCATAGACAACCAGAAAAAAATAGGGTTCAATGCAGACAGGGAATCCAAAAATGTCCTTCACATAAACGTGCTCAAGGACAAGTCTGTCATGTATACCAACAAGATACACGGAGCGGGAGGGCTTCCTTTGGGGGTGTCCGGAAGGGCAGTTGTCCTGCTTTCCGGAGGCATAGACTCCCCGGTAGCGTCCTATTACGCGATGAAACGCGGGCTTGAGCCCATCTACCTGCACATGCATGCGTTTTCCGACAACAAGACAGCCGAAAAATCCAAGATGAAGAGCATACTTAACGTGCTGTCCGAATACTCGCCGGATTCAAAGGTCTATTTCGTGCCATCGCACCCGTTTACTGTTTCGATCCTGGGAGTAAAGCCGAAGTACGAGCTCGTGCTGTTCAAGAGGTTCCTTTACAGGCTTGCGGAGCAGGTCGCAGAGAAGGAGAACGCGGAAGTGGTCGCTACGGGAGAGAGCCTTGGCCAGGTGGCATCGCAGACGGTAAGGAACCTGATCGCATCCGAACGCGGAAGCAAACTATTGGCAATGAGGCCGCTCATAGGATTTGACAAGCAGGAGATAATAGACATTGCGAAGCGCATTGGCACTTATGGGCTTTCAATCCAGGAATATCCAGACGTATGCTCGCTCAGGGCCAGAAACCCTTCTACCGGAGCAAGGAGCGACATTATAGACGAACTTTACAAAAAACATAAGCTTGACAAGGCAATCGATGAATCATTAAAGAAAGCCAGCGCAATGAAGATTGGCAAGCGATAGGTCACTTCACTATGCCTTTAATCGCCTCCTCGTAACTTTTTTGCACCCCGTATCTTTTTGAGAAATAGGAGATTATGTTGTTTACATCCCTTTTCAGGAACTCAATCGCATTGGGATGCTGCACGACTACGGCCTGCCCGAAGTCTATCATATACGGAGTATTGCCGGACATCAGCACGTTGTATTCGCTTACATCCGCATGCACCAGCCCGATCTTGTAAAGGGCCCTTATGCTTGCCAGTATCTGTTCCAAAGTATCTTCAGGATCTTTCAAATCGCAGTCCTTTAATTGAGGAGCAGGAGCCCCTTTTTCCCCTATGAATGACATCGCCAGTATGCTGCCATTGAACATGAGAGGGGTGGGTGCCTTTACCTTTGCCTTTTTGGCAAGCTCCAGGTTTCCAAACTCCTTCTTGCACCACTCCATTATGATGCCGAACTTTCCCTTCCTGAGCGGCTTCTTTTCGAACCTTGGATCCCCGTGTATGTAGTTTTCCATCTTGAAAAACGACGAAGTCTCGATGCGGAAGAACTTGATGATGACGTAATCCATGCCCTTCACGCTGTCGGCTTTGCCTGGCGTGGCTATGTAGACATCGGCCTCTTTGCCCCTTGCAATCGGATATTCAAGCGTGGCTATTATGCCAAGATTGAAGAACTTGCTCAGGTACACCATTGTTTTTTCATCGAAGATGCCTTCGTCTACCTTTTTCTGCTCCTTGAGCATGTAATCCTCGCGCCTTTGCGCTTTCCTTTTTGATAACCTTCTTGCCACGTCATCGACCTAATCCCTTCGATTGCACCGTATATAATGATAGAGAGAGAATTAGATATCTTTTTAATGTTTGCTAATGCATATATAAAAAGGTGTTAGCATGGCGGAGAAAGTCAAGCGGCAGGTCATGGTTATAGATCCAACGTTGCAATACGAGAGAAGGCTCAAGTATCAGGAGAAACATGCAGTATGGGAGATATTCAAGATGGTATACTGGGGAATATACATATTCCTGGTAGGATTCATACTGTTGATATTCGACAGGTCGGCATCGCCCACTCCTCTGGACCTTTACTCGTTCTTCGGATGGATAATATCCCTCTTTGCGTTGTTCTACATATTGTATGGATTCAGCACATCGCTGCATCTAAGACTTATGAGGAAATACGCATGATTTAGGATCGTTTTTATTTTTTATAATTTTATTTAATTTTTATTTATTACGTTAGTGTCTGCTGATTTCAGATACTTTATTAGAGTGTTAGGTCAAATATCGTTGAATTAAAACATTAGTTTCGGGTTTTTGATGAAAAACATCTACGAAATGAAAAATTACAAGGCATTGGTTATAGTGCCGATAGCTCTGCTCATAATAAGCCTTTACTTCATACCTAGGATACCGCTGGATTCATCGTTAAGGGGAGGCATAAGCATACAGCTCCAGACAAACAGCACGATAAGCACGCAGGCGCTTACAAGCATGATAAACAGCAACATAACTGGGGCCCAGACCACGGTTACAAGGGCAGCTTCTGGAATCGACATAACCCTTGCGGCAAACCAAAGCTTATCGAATGCGCAATCGGAGCTGCTTGGGTTATACAGCGACTACGGCAACTACTCGAGCGTGCAGGCGCAGATAGCGCAGTACCAATCCCAGCTAAAGTCGGGTTCGTTGAACTCCACAATACAGGCTGCGCTTTCATCTGACCAGAGCAACGAATCGGCAATAGTCTCATCGATGAACAAAAGCACCGCAGTTATGCTTCTCGGGATAAACGGCTTCCTCAACAAAACATATTCTTACAATTCATCATCGCCGGCAGGCATGCTTGCTTCGGCAAAGAACGCATATGCAAGCGCATCCGCAGCATATGAAAACCAGATAATAACAAAGCTCAAGGCGATATTGCCGTTCAGCACGTATACTTACCAGTCCACAACCCCGACTTTGGGGGCGTATTTCCTGCAGCAGGTTGAAGACATAATCATTGCATCGTTCATAATAGTCGCAATATCGGTGTTCGTGCTGTTCAGGACCCCCGTACCATCGTTTTCAGTCGTATTCGGAGCAGGGAACGACATACTTGTCGCACTTGGAGGAATGGCAATATTCGGGATACCTCTTGGAATAGCATCCATCGGAGGCCTGCTAATGCTGATAGGCTATTCTATAGACACGGACATGCTGTCGGCCATTAGGATATTGAAGAGGGCGGAGGGCACACCGGTAGCGAGGGCATTCGCCACAATGAAGACCGGAATGACAATGACATTTACTGCGATAATAACGTTTTCCATACTGTTTATCGTATCATACATAACATTCATACCTACCTATTATCAGATATCAAGCGTAGTGCTTATTGGCCTTGTAGCGGACCTGTTTACTACATGGTTCGGCAACACCACTATGGTGCTCTGGTACAAGCAAAGAAAGGACGCGATGTTGAGATAAAATGAACGAAGCAAAATCATACATAAAGGACAGAAGGATAATAGTCCTCATCGTAGTGGCAGCCTTGCTTATAGTGCTTGACCTTATTTATGGCATACACTTCGGAATAGAGTTCGTAGGCGGTACCCAGATACCGGTGACTCTGGAACACAGCGTGAACGTCACAACAATGAGCGGCCTAATAACTGCGCTTGACCAGAGGCTTTCCACCTTCGGATTGCAGCAGGTCACCATAGAGGGAGTGGGAGACTCGCAGATCTATGTGGTGATACCAAAGTCCACTACCGCACAGGTAAACCAGACGATAAACCTTATAGAGGCACAGGGAAGGTTTGACGGAATAGTGAACGGGAGGGAAGCGGTAAACGGCTCGGACATATTAAGGGACAGCATAGGAATAGTGCCTCCGATAGTGGTCAACACCAGCGTGGAATGGCAGGTGGATTTCTTCATACAGCAAAGCGCCGAGGAGCCATTCGCAAAGGCAGTATTTGGGCAGGCCAATCAGCCATTGTACATGTTCCTTGACAGGCCGACATCGGCCATAATATTGATAGACCAGGCGGTGCTCAACTCGCAGCCGGTAGGCGCGAACAGGGCGCTTACAAGCATGAGGCAGACGCTTGCATTCGGAAACCAAAGCATACAGGTCATAACTGTATCGGACACCAACTCAAGCGTGACAGCCACGGAGAAGTTCTTCTCATCAAGCACTCAGACAAGCAGATACAAGACGATATACGCAAGCGACAGCATAAACCAGAGCCTTGTCTCCTACCTAAGGTCCCTCAACTACACGGTAAAGCTTGAAAGCAAGCAGAACATGACTCCCACTTACATAAACGAGTCGTTCAACAACTCGGTGATAGACTCGTGGCCGCTGGTGGGCCTAATATCATCGCCAACGCTGTCTCCGGCGCTCACCCAGGGCAACGTCTCTAACAGCTATGAGATCAATGGATATGCCCCATTGTCACTGCCACAGAGCCAAAGGCTCACATTTGCACAGAACGAGTCCAAGACGATAGCAAGCGTATTGAGCGGAGGGTCATTGCCGGTAGCCGTAATACCTGGCACGCCAACAACAATACCGCCAACGCTTGGTTCCCAGTTCCTGAAGATAAGCGCATTTGCCGCGCTCATAGCGGTAATGGCGCTCTCCATTTTCATAGTCATAAGATACAGAAAAATATTTCTTATTGCGCCGATACTGCTCACCACATTGATGGAGCTGTTCATAATAGTCTCTATAATAGGGCTTGTCGGAACAATAGACCTTTCAGCAGTAGCCGGAATGATAGCGGTGATAGGCACAGGGGTAGACGCGCAGATAATCATAACAGACGAGATAATAGGCAGCAAATCGGAGCTCTCCGGAAAGACGCTGCTTAACAATGCGTTCTACATAGTATGGGCAGACGCGGCATTGCTGGTCATAGCGATGATGCCACTGTTCCTATCGACATCCCTGGTAGACGTCATAGGCTTCTCGGAAGCGACGATATTCGGGGCGGTATTGAGCGTATTCGTCACAAGGCCGGCTTACGGTGCGATAATAAGCAAGAGATATAGCAAGTAAAGCGCCAGCATATAATCCAAAGTTTTCATCAATCCTTTTATTTATTCTTCGTCCATATTCTACTAAACAGGTGTTCACATAATCAAGTATTGCCCGATTTGCAACAAGACCAGCGACAGGATAAGGTTCATCGGAGAGATCTGCGAAGACTGCGTGATAAAGGACCTTTCCAAGAAGGCAAAGGAGAGCGCAAGCGTCATATATTGCAAGAGATGCGAACGCGTAAGGGCACCCGCCGGTTACGTAAATGAGACTGAGGAGTCGCTTGCAACGATACTGGCGAAGGCGCTGTGCGGAGGGAAGTGCAAGGTAAAGGTCATCCTATTTGACGACAAGTCGGCCACCGTAAACCTGACATACAACGTAAACGGCGATGATGTCACCTTCAAAAAGGTGGTAGCGCTAAAGATGGAGCACCAGATATGCATCTCATGTTACAGGAAGAGCTCCGGCTACTATGAAGCGATAGTGCAGCTTAGGGGCGATCCGTTTAGGGTAGAAAAGATGAAGCTGAAGTTCGAAAAGTTCATAGGCAGCAGGAGCGGATTCATATCAAAGATAGAGAACGAGGATTTTGGCACCGACATATACGTGAGCGACAAGTTCCTTGCAAAAGCCTTCTTTGGATTTTACAAGCTTGCCCCGAAAGTCTCTTACACGCTATACAGCGTCAAAAACGGAAAAAGGATTTACAGGAATACTTACCATCTGCTTCTTGAATAAAAATACATCAATTTGAGCGCTATGTAGATTGGTTTCTCTCTATTAACAAGGGACCAATTACCACTGAGTTGACTGAGGCGATTGATATTGGACCTATCGTACTATTTTGCACATTTAAGTTTGTAGTAAGGTGCATCGATGTTAGTGGAGTAACTGTTTGACCAAAGGTCGCAGTTGGCATTATACCACTAGGTGGATAAGTGCGTACACGGACAAACTCTAGGTAGCCATTTGTGCTAGTATAGTAGATGCATTGTGTGTTTGTGTTAGGTATAAGGTTTGATGGTGGATAAGATAATGGAAGTGTAGCTGTAGACAAGACGGGACCAACAGAAGTTGGTTCAATTGTTTCTGTAGCTGATGAATCACTTACTGTATATTGGTAATAAAGGGTTCCATAGAGCAGTGGCACTTGAATCCTGCTACTATTTGGAGCTGGGGGCGGACTTCCGGTCATATTTAGAAAATAAGCTTTTGAACCTGAAGCAAAATAATCATAAAATGGTATGTAACCGGGCAAATCCACACCACAGGCGCCAGAGCCTTGAAATAGGGCTCCCTTATTGCTGAACCTAAATGTGGTTAGTGGTGCATACTCAGTACCATAGAATTCTAGGACATATTTTCCATTATCCATCGGAATCGGCACTTTAGAGAATATTGGATCTAGATATGATTGTGTCGTATTGGGATACACTACCTCCCTATAGCCGTCGTAAAATTTACCTGTGATGGTATTTTCAGTGTTTATTGGTATGCACGGTAGTGAAGGTGGATTATTCTGCACACATTCACCAATCCATGGACTGTAGAATTTGGTGGTATTGATACTCTCAAAATTATCGTAGAAATTGAACACATTGCCTCCATTGTCATACTCGCCATATGAGGGACTTAGTTTTGGTGCCTCTCCAGTTGGGCCAGAAGAGGACATAACTGAATTGGACATGATATTCATATAGATAGTGGTTGTGCCTTCCGGAAGCCCCTCTGGGAACTTAATCCATACTATGGTGTTATTTGAAGTGTTTGATGCGCCACTTTCCACCCAGGCTTGCAATATGGAGCCACTAGCATCTGAGACTGTTGAAAACTCAACATTTGTCCAATTGGCATCTATTCCATTAAAGGTGATACTGTTTACTGTTAGTATTTGTTGAAATGGGGCTGCCGTTGCCCCTTGATTGTTTGTTATTTTTACTGGTATTGAAGAAATGACTGATGGATGTGATTGCTTTACGGTTATTGTGTTTGATTGCGAAGTAAACGAAAATGGTAGATATGTTCCAGAATCTATAGAAAGTACAGAGAACGTATAGTTTCCAATGGCATTTGGTGTATAAGTAAATATCACATTGCCTCCATTGCTAGGTATCGTTTTTATCGAGACTATGTTTGCAGAAAGTATAAGGTCAGTGACAAATGGACCAAATCCGACGTTTGGAGGTATTGTAGCAGTGAAGTTTATTGACTGACTAAGTGTTATAGACGTACTGCTTGGAATCATTGATATTGTTGGTGTTGGCGCGACAACTACGTTGTCAGGAATTGAGTAATGGAGTTTCCCGTTCCCAGTTGTGGCCGTGACTGAGACTTCGTATGCTGTATTAGAGGATGGACTTACTGTAATAGTGCTGCTGTTGGTATTAGATATTTGGGAAAGCGCATTACTGTTACTTACAATATACCATTGCCATATAAGGTTTCCTGAAGTTGGAGTAAGGTTTTCAGTCGCATTTAATGTAACAGACTGGCTATTGTCGAGTTTTGGCGTCTGCGGGAATATCGTTGGTGCTGTAAGGTTGTTTGGGTTTACTGTGATTAATGGAGAAGCAGTTGTGTAGTTGTATGCGATAGGATTTGGAGTTAACCCATTGTCTGATACAAATACCGCATATGTGACATTTGGTTTTGCCTGTGTTATTGTTACAGTGTTGTTTGTATAAGTATTCCTTATGAAGGTTCTTGCAAAGTTTGTTATATTTACTATGTACCATTTGTATGTAAGGTTCGAAGGGCTTGTACTGCCAAGTACAGTAGCACGTAGAACTACTTTATTACTCTTTCCTTCCCTCAATGCAGTGCTGGTTATGTTTGATACTCTAAGAGCGCCATAAGTGATTCCAAAGGAAGTTCCGTCTGGTGTGATTGGATCTGGTGTTGCTAGTATGCTACCATTAGATGAAAGTAAAACCATAGGGTCTGGTTTTGTCTTCTCTAGAATTAAACTTTGATTTTCTAATGTTAATCCATCACCACCACTAAATCCAGAAAAATCACTACCTTGATAGTCCATTGAAAAACTTGGTAGTGCGGAAATTTCTGGATTCTGCGTTTTACAGTTAGATAGACAAGCGGGTTCCAAAACAAACTCTCCAGTAAGTGGCGTAACATTGAATGAAGATATCAAACATATAAAGTTATTTGCAGGAGAAGGGGCGTTGGAATCAAATATTGTAATATTCCAAGTATTAGTGATGGCATTAACTAAATATATCGTAGCATTTATACGATCCCCTACTTTAACATACAGATCGTAATATGGTATGATAACTGCAGATTCCCCTGGCGCTTCTTCATACCATACGAACGGAATAACATTTTTTCCATATGCAAAATAATCTGAAATAGTACAAGTACCCACTTGTATTAAGTTGCCACTTATTGTATCCATACCCCCTATTCCTATCCATTGGAGAGAATCGGTAAAACTGTTCGTTGGAGTAGTATTTGAAACTATCCATGATCCGCTTATTCTGGTAACTTTATTTGAAATTGCATAGTAACCGGCATATTGAAAGTTTACGAATGAATTCCCGGTAAAATTTGTTGACAAATTTTTTATATATTCAGGTTTGATGCTATTACTAACTATAGTATAAATTGGCGGAATTTTTACTTTGTGTCCATTAGCAAATAATATAGTTTGGTTCCCTATTATTGTATAATTATTTTTAATATTGTAACCATTACTTGCATTTGAATAAGGTATGATAAATAATGATAACAAAAAGGATAAATATATAAAGTACTTGAATACCTCATCCATATAATCATTTTAGCATTTTAAATATTCAATAAAAGATTTTGAGTAGTTAATATCAAAGAATTCTAATGCCGATTGTAGTCCACAATCACCGTTATTCGCATCTTCTTCTA
The DNA here is from genome assembly GCA_023485505.1 of Candidatus Martarchaeota archaeon. Lineage (GTDB taxonomy): Archaea > Micrarchaeota > Micrarchaeia > Micrarchaeales > Micrarchaeaceae > JAJZYD01. Next base: position 19,597 of record JAMCZN010000027.1, read on the forward strand.
ATTGTGAAATTTGCGTTGAATTTAACGAATAGGTATAATTAAATTCAGGAACATAAATCGTCCCTGGTTTAGTTACGATATAACCAACACGTATAAGTGTGCCATTTCTATACCCTAAAATAAATTGCTTCTCACTCATATTTGCATTTAAAAATGCACATGTTGAACCTTGTAAAATCTTATTTATAATATTACTGATTTCAGATATGTTAACTGTCGGTGCAAGCAGAAGAGGTTCTGTACATGTATATGTACCACTACTTCGATATAACAATATTGACATAACAATGATAGCTATAACTACCACTGCCATTACAATAATTTTAATCGGTTTTTTATTTGGTATTTTTGCCAAAATCACACCGTTATTTAAAAATAACTGTAATTTATACACACTTTATATTTATATAAATATTTAAGCCTTTCCTTAAAGTATATAAATTTTACCTAAAATATACGGACTTGTAATTAAAAACACTAAATTGTTGGACCGTTTTTATATGGAAACCTTGCATTAAATTATTTTCACTAACATTAAGTATTGTCGTGACATCACTACTAATCGTATAGTGCTTCCCGTGACCATAAATTGTTACAGTTGGATGACTTATGTTAATATCAGCTGCAGATACTATTTGGGTGTTATGGCCGATAACGAGCAACATTGATAATAGCAAAAAGTATAACATAAACTGTTTTAGAACTTCCATTTTGTCACAGCGTCATAATTTAGGTAACTTTAGTATTTATTATAGCAACAGCAGTAGTTGTGAAATTTGCACTATTTGTTAAATTCTTATATCTCATCCATATCCTTGTATTTATTACAGTATTGGGCTGTTGTTGCCCTATAGGCCCACCAGAAGAATTCCAACATTTTAGATTTTTAATATTTATAAGTTGCCCATCAATTAACATATTATTTTTGCTATTGCTTATAGTGCTTATATTATTAAACAAAGAACTTGTCGGTACATCCATATTTGTGTTATTGTCTCGTATTATACACGTTAGGCTAACATTTAGCAAATTACTGTCTAAGTTCTGATCAAAGATAAAAGATACTTGACCTGATGTATTAAAAATTGGAGAGGTGCAGGCAAATCCAGGTACTGCCGTGCATGATAATTGAGCGGAGAGCGAAGTTGTATAGCTGAAGTAGCCCATAAAAATTAAAAATATAGTTATGAGAAGTATCACTGCTATTACAAATGCAATTTTTACCAAATGTGTGTGGTTAGTTCTCATTAATAACGTATAAATCAACAGATTTTTATAATTTCTTACGTGAGCACATTGTAGTTTGCTATTCATATATGGGAATAACTATTGAATGTTTATAGTAAGAGATCCGATACTTCCGTCATCTTTGAAAAACCTCTTTTCACATTCAAGAACTACGGGCGTAATTTTTTCTATAGCATATTTACATTGGTCTATTACACTCGGATATTCTGGTGCGTCTTTAAATGAATGCAAAATCTGCACGTCTTCTGGCTCTATATCACCATACTTTTCAAAATTGTCTGAATTTATCTTGACAACAGCAACTGGTTTTAGCATCTTGATGTGGATAGTATTAACTCTTTCCGTATTAAGTTGTTTTAGAGTTGCATCTTCAGCTAAAATTTTTTGTTGAGTTTCATACCATTCTTTGAACCCTTCGATATCATTGAATTCCGTTTGCATTAAATATGTTATACTTCTAAAAGCCGAAAGGAAGGCGCTTATGTAGTATGGAAATGCTGTGTATTCATGGTCCTTATTTGTTTCTTCGAAGTCGCTTTCGTATTCATCAATCATCCTATTCAGAAAGAATTTCGCCTCAAAAAGTTTCTTATAAGTGTCAGAATGACGTATTATCCCTTCCATATCATAATCACTGTACGCCATTAACCCCAGCCTGATATTTATAGTTTTCCACGCCCCCTTTTCTTGATGAAACTTCTTTGGATGACCGAAAGAAGTTTCTGACGAGCGAGCCCCACGGTGCGTCAATTTGAACTATTTTGGTTAAATAGTAAGAAGCGAGTGTCAGGACTTTGTTATGTACACACATGCTACGCTTGTGCAGATAGGGACTTCCACGTCATCACTGGCGTCTAC
>JAMCZN010000038.1 GCA_023485505.1 Candidatus Martarchaeota archaeon
AGTATGTTATAGACACGCCCCCGCCGTTTACTAGCGGGGAGCTGCATATGGGCAACATGCTGAACATAATCCTTTACGACATAGTGGCAAAGCAGAAGCGCATGAAAGGATACAACGTTTTGATGCCGTCCGGCTGGGACGCGCAGGGCTTCCCTACCGAAAGAGCCGTGGAGAAGAAGTTCGGCAGCGGCATCAAGAGGGAGGAGTTCTACAAGAAATGCCTTGACATGTCTGAAGAGAACGCCAAGAAGATGAAAGCGCAGCTCGATGCGATTGGTATATTTTATGACGACAGGTATGAGTACAAGACCACGTCAAATGAATGGAAGGCAAAGGTGCAGCTTTCTTTATTGCAGATGTACAAGAATGGATTCGTATACAGGGGGGCTCATCCCGTGCTCTGGTGCCCGAGGTGCGCTTCGGCGATAGCAAACGCCGAAGTGGAAGACAAGGAGGAAGAGACGACATTCAATTATATAGATTTCAGCATTCCTGCTGAAAAGAACAAGAAAGCGGAAAAGCTCGTAATAGCGACCACAAGACCGGAACTATTGCATGCATGCGTCGCGATAGCCGTCAATCCGAAGGACAAGAAGAACGGCAAGCTTGTCGGCAGGAAGGCAAAGACCCCGATATTCGGCAAGCTTGTCAGCATAATCGGAGACGATAAAGTCGACCCGTCACTGGGAACCGGTGCCGAAATGGTGTGCACATTCGGCGACAAAGAGGATGTGCAGATGTTCCACAGGCATGGGCTTGGGCTTATAGAGGCCATAGATGAACACGGCAGGCTAAAGAATGCCGGCGAATTCGACAAGCTGGGCACAAAAGAAGCAAGGGAGAAGATAATAGAAAAGCTCAAGAAGGAGAAACTTCTTGCAAAGCAGGAATCGATAAAGCACTGGGTGAGGCTCCACGACAGGTGTTCCACCCAGGTAGAATACCTTAATTCTATGCAGTGGTTCATCAAGGTCCTTGAGCACAAGGAAAAGATAAAGCAGATAGCAAACGAAGTAAAGTGGTATCCCGATTTTGGAAGGCAGCGCCTGATAGACTGGGTAAACTACATAGACTGGGATTGGCCGATATCAAGAAACCGTGTTTATGGGACGCCATTGCCGTTCTGGTACTGCCCCCAATGCGGGGACATAGTGCCTGCGGACGAGAAGCAGCTCCCTGTAGACCCGGTGTCCGGGACGGAGCCTCCTTTCAATGAGTGCAGGAAGTGCGGTTCTGTGCTTGTGGGCGAATCGCTCACATGTGACGTCTGGCTCGATTCATCTATAACCCCGTTTGCCATACTCGGATGGCCAAAGGAAAAGGATGCGCACAAACGCCTCCCGGTGGCGCTTAGGACACAGGGGACCGAGATAATAAGGACCTGGGCGTTTTACACCATATTCAGGACATGGGCGCTTACAAAGCAGAAGCCATGGGAAAAGGTAATGATTAACGGTATGGTTCTCGGGTTTGACGGAAGGATAATGCACAAGAGCTATGGGAACGGACTGAATACCTCCGACCTGTTCGCAAAGGGCTATCCAATAGACTCGATAAGGCTATGGGTGGCGCTAAGCGGTGCGATAGGGAAAGACCGCCAATTTGCTTTCAAGGACATAGACTTCGCGAAGAGCTTCATCACAAAGCTGTACAATTCGGCCGTGTTTGTGAAGGGCGCTATAGGCGAAAACAAGATCCCAAAGGACGAGCCTAAAAAAGACCTAAACGTGTTCGACATATGGATACTTAACAGGCTCAATACGGTTACGAAGGCGGTCGCAGACGCTTATGACGAATTCAACTTTTTCGAGGCTTCGAATGCGCTGATAGACTTCTACTGGCACGAGTTCTGCGATTATTACCTTGAAAACGTAAAGCATCGCGTGTACTCAAAGGAGAAGTCCATGCAGAAGAGCAAGGAAGCCGCTTTGTTTACTCTCGATTACGTGCTCAGGAACTCCATAAGGCTGCTTGCCCCGATCACGAGCTTTACATGCGAGGAGATAAATTCGATGTTTGACGGCAGGGGCAGCATATTCAATCAAAGGCTTCCCGAATATGTCGAGATAGCAAAGCCTTCAGACTATGTGATAAACGGGCTGGTGCAGAAGAGCGCAGTAGAGTTCGATTACGAGGGTGCGGGCGCTTTGCTGAACCAAATAATCTCGGAAGTAAGAAAGGAAAAGGCTAAAAACAAGCTTGCCCTTAATTACGAGATAACATCAATAAATATAAATGTTCCTGATGAATACTATAACGTCGTTTCTATTGCTGAGGAAGAATTGAAACAGATATTGAAGTCAAAAAAGGTAGCAGCAAAGAAGAGCAAGGAATTATCCGTAAAGATAGATATCTAGTGTGGTTTATGTCCAGAATACATGGAAAAGGAAAAGGCAAATCAAAGTCGAGGAAGCCGGCAGGCGTAGAGATAGGCAAGATACCGTCGTCCGCAAGTGCCACAAAGGAAGAGATAGAGGAGCTCATAGTGAAATACACGAAGCAGGGCATGTCGCCAGCGATGATAGGCGAGCGCCTTAAGAAAGAGCACAGTGTTCCTTATATAAGGCAATATACGGGCAAGCGACTTAACGAGATACTTGAAGAGCGCAAGATGGCTCCCGAGATCCCAAGCGACCTCATGGACCTTATGAAGACCGCGGTTGGAATGCATGCGCATCTTACAAAGAACACACAGGACAAGTACAATGCGGTAAGGCTGAAGATGATAGAGTCAAAGATATGGAGATTATCAAGGTATTATGTTAGAGAGGGCAGGCTTCCAAAAGGCTGGAAGTACGATCCACAACAGGCCGAGTTGCTCATAAAGGGCAAGGCTTAAAATAAGAAGGTAACTACATGGCAGTGCAAAGAGGAGTAGACAAATGGAAAATGAAGAAATGGTTCTCAGTTAGGGCACCGAAGGTGTTCAACGAAGCGGTAATAGGCGAGATGCCAGGCAATGATGAGAAGGCGGTAATAGGAAGGAACCTGAAGGTCAACCTTGACCATATAACCCACAATCCATCACACGCTTATACGAATGTCATACTAAAGATAACAGAAGTGAAGGGAGAGGCTGCCCAGACAAAGGTGATAAGGATAGAGGTCCTTTCGAGCTATCTAAGGTCCTTTGTAAGAAGATACAGGAGCGTCTCCACTGCCGTTGTGCCGGTCAAGACCCAGGATGGCGTTGACGTTGTGGTAAAGCTCATCGCAATCACAAAAGGAAGGGCCACCCACACAAAGCTCATAGGGGTAAGGAAGGAGATGGTCGATTATACTAAGAACTACTTCAAGGAGAACGGGATGGAACCCATAATAAGCTCGATCATTGACGGAAAGTTCCAAGGAGAACTGAGCTCAAAGCTTTCCCACATAACGGACCTCAACAAGGTGGAGGTAAACAAGCTGGAGATAGAGCAGTAATCTATTAAAGCTCTTTTTCTATTAAAAGTATATGCCAGTTGGTTCTGTTTACTCCAGAGACGAGCAAATCGACATGCTCTGGTGGCTGAAGAACAAGAGAGAGATGCCGACAAAGTACATGTACTTTGGGGTAGGTTCGAAGCGTTGGATAAGATATACAAGTAGAAGGTTCACCGAAGATTCGTCAAAAAGCATCCACATGCTTGAAAGGGTACTGATAACTAAGAAAGTCAGCAGCATCTTCGATTCGCTAGCCGCTTACGGATACAAAAACTACAACATAATCGACTTCGGGTGTGGGGACGGTTCGCCAACATATCCCATATTCCAGTATCTGAAGACGAACAGGCCAAAAGCCGTCTTGAAATATAACCCGATAGACATCAGCACAGATATGCTTGATTTCGCATCAAAAAACGTAAAGAGAGGTTTTAGCGTAACGGGGGAAAGAAACAAGTGGGATCTTGATGCCGGGAGCTTTGCTCACATCACAAAAACCCTGAGAAAGCCGAACATGGGCGACCTTTACCTGTTTCTTGGGTCTACGATCTGCAACATGCCTGACATTAGGCAGGATTTGGTGCATTTTAGAGAATCAATGCAGCAGGATGACTATCTGCTTCTCGGTGCAGAGTTGCTAAAAGAGGAGGATATGGGCACAATAATGAAGGAGTTCTATAGCGCAAATGAGATATTTGACCTCATTATGACACCATTTGAATATCTCAATGCAAGGAGAAGCAACTTTACGTATAGGGTAATATTCAACAAAGAGAGGGCACAGCTAGAAGGGTACCTGATTCCCGAGAGGAACCTGAAAGTAAGGCTTGCTGATAAGGAGTTTACTCTAGAAAAGGGAGAGCCAATAATGAGCTACAGGAGCGTAAGGTTTACTACAGAAAGGCTTGTCAGCTTGTTCTACAAGGCTGGCTTTAGGATAGAGATGTTCACTACTTCTAGGGACAACAAGTACGCCCTGATCCTTGCACAGCCGGCTATCTGAATATAATTTTGATCCAGCCCCATTTTTCTAAAATAAATAACTTATATTTAATACTTTCTATTTTTTTATAGAAAGCTTTAAATATCAGATAAAAAATAATC
>JAMCZN010000041.1:0-23857 GCA_023485505.1 Candidatus Martarchaeota archaeon
ACACCACCATTAGATATTATTCTTTTCGTTATAAGTCCTCTGTCTTCACATATTCGTATGAAAAGTAGTCTATTAATAAGTACATAGATTGATTCCTTACAAAATACCTGCTTATTCTCCTCCTCCTTATCATCTGGTCTGTTTGAAAGTGCTTTCCAAATATAATATCCTGAAAATGTTGAAAATTTCTTATATCTGCCCTCAGTTTTTAATTCGTACCTTGCTATCTCGGCAGCTTGCTTTCTGTTATCTCCATTATGTTTTTTCATTTCTTCTAATTCATCTTTAGTTTGTTTATACTGCGCATAGTTGGCATAATATTCATCAAACGCAGAATAGGTGTACTGGCGCAATATATCATTTGAGATGTAATTTAGTTGTTCTATAAGTTTATCAAAGCCTACATCCTCTGCTACATCTATTTTAGCGTAATATGGATCAAAAATACCATATTTTGCTTCGCTCCATATCTGTTCTTTTGTTATGTTATTCAAAAAAAGAATCTGTTCTGTTTCTTTTGTAGAAATTTTGCTTTCTGTTGTTCTCTTTGAATTTATAAGATTCAAAAAGTCTATATCAGATTTTAGGATTTTTTCTCTACCAGTAATCTCCCATAATATGAACCTGTAACCATTGGTAAGACCTACAAAATGTGTTGAAGAATCTGCATATTTACCTGCTTGATCCCGCCATGTTTGGGCGTCTAAATTCTCTTTTGGCCGTTTTGTCTCTATTACAACTATACGATTTTTGTTTTCATCAAGAAGTGTTATATCTGTCCTACTACGTTCAAACGTGTAGTCCGACCCTTCATATCCTAAAACGCCCTCTATCAGATATTTAGCTAGTCTTGGACTAAAATCATGCTCAAGCGAATCTATAGTTATCTCGCTGTTTATCTTCTTAAAAGCGAGTAAGATTTTGTCTGTGAAACTTAAATCTTGTTTAGAAATCATTTTGCCAACCTATTCTAATTTCTTTTGCCCTACCTCCTCACCTTTAAATATTCCGCTTTTCCACATTTTCTCAACGAAATAGCTAGTTATTTCCTTCTCTGGTAATTCTTTCCAGACAACTTTGTATTTGGTATTTTCAGTAACCTCGCCGTTATCCCTTTCTACCAAACCCATCTTGACAAAGTTTTCCATAGCTGTTGAAACAAGTTGGGTTTTAAACTGAATTCTTTCTGTAGCACCGTTGCTATCTACTATATAAGGCAATGAGTAGAGCTTATTTAGATACTTAATTAACTTTGACAATTTTACTTCAAACACATTTTCTCCTGTCCTATACCACTCCAAAATTATATCCTTATCAGATTTTTTATTTATTTCAGGAAATATTTGCGCCCATAATAGTTGCATTACATATACTATCGGAGTTGCGCCATTATTCTCTTCAAATATTTTAAACATTCCAATTTCTTTATCTAGTTCTCCTCTGTAATAACTTATTTTTCCTCTCTTTATCTTATTTTCAATTTCACTAGAACTCAATGTTCCCCATTCATATGATATTCGTATCTGTTCCGTATTAGCTAATGGTTCAACAACATATACTAAAAGAATAAATTTTCGCTCAAATGCGCTTTTTTGTTTATCAAGGAAATCAAATTTTAATACAGCCATTGCATCGGTACATCCCTGTGGAGCAAGTAATATTAAATCATGATTCTTTATGCCGATATTAGAAATGTTAATATCATATGATTTTAGTTGCTTAATTAGGTCATTTTCTATAAACGTCTTTAGATAATCTTCTTCAGAAACAAAAATTTGCCTGTTATTAGGATTCGGCAGCGACCTTTTGGCATCTCCAACTATTGCAAATTTTGGCAATTTTATTATTATATCTGGAGTAGGCGAATTTTTGTCATTTGGAATAATCCTTCCGCCAAAGTAAAACTCGCCACCTTCACTTTTTGTGAATTTGTACAAAGCAATAAGAGATTTTAATAAACGCTGGTAATTGTTTATATCAGCAGCTATCTCTCTCTTCTTGCTTTCCAAGCCCTCTGGATCTTTATCAGACATTTTGAATTTCACCCTCGTAATTCTCAGTTAGAAAAGACAGCAATCGGTTAAATACTGTTGGAGTAACTTGTGTCTGCGGTATTATATGTATTTCATTTGAAGCGGGAACCGTTATATCAAAAGAACCTCCAGAAACGTAATCCAATACATTCAATTCTATAAAAAATTTGTTTAAAGAAATTATTGAATACCCCCATTTTGGCAATCCCTTTATTACTTCAATAAATTTAAGCGCATCATTTTCTTCTAGGAACAACTCACTCTTCAATTTTATCTTTATAGGTTTTGCAACTACATCATCAAAACTTCTTGCCCTATTTTCTAAGGTGTTTTTATATAGTTCATCATTCCATGTTTTCAATAACTCTTCTAAAACAAAGACAAAGAACTTGGCGAAACCCATATTTCTATATGAGAATATCCCGTCCCTGCCTATCCTTAGTTTACTAACCGCATCTGACTCGGATTTTCCCTTTAGATTAACTACGATGCTATCTACCCACATATGTTCACTAACAGCGTTCAAAAACAAGTCGGAGTAAGGAGTCTTAGCAAAACATAGCCTCGTTTCTTTTTTGCCGTAATATCTCTTGACAACATAGCGTTGGGCTTCTATGTCCGTCTCGGTTGTCTTTTCTATGCGTCCAAGTAGCTTTAATAGTTCTACAGAGCTAAAGAATGTTCTTGATATTAAAGGATAGTAACTTCTGAAAAATGCCAATTGTACATTCTTAAAGTCTATATGTTTTGCATTACTAAGGATTATTCCAATAGGCCACTCTTTTAAATTTATCAACAAACAGCTTGGTTCTAAATCTTTCCCATATAATTTTAATCTGAATTTAAATATATCGCCAATTTCACTTTTATCAATTTCGAAAGTTGTACCGTCAAACGCAGCTGGCATGTGCTTTTTGAACAACTCTGCCATGCTATATCTTTTATCATAAGTGCAGATTGCAACTTTAGGAGGAGTACCGCTAACTTCACCAAATAGGCGTTCTATCGTAATAAAAAATTTACGCTTATTCTGATCTAGCATGCCGTATTCTTCTATTTTCATTGAAACCATTCTAAATTAGGTTGACGCTATTCTTTAATTCTAAGCATTTAACGCTCTTATGCCTTTCTGATTATGGTTGGCTCTATCATTAGGCACTTCTCAATAAGCCTGATTGGACTCCTTGATGCTATTTACAAGCCGTAGTCCAATCCAATTATTGCCCCGATTAGGTTTATAATCTCGTTCCCGCTTCCGGATTTGCGCCTAGCCATAGTAGTATATCTCAGCAAAGAATTATCAGTTTTATGGTAAGGAAACCTATAATCCTTAAGCTACGCCAACACGTTCATCCTACAGATTCACGTGGGCTAGCGTCCCCACGGACAGCAAGCTGGCAACCCAGCAAGCGGCTGATTTTGCGGGGGGTCAAAATCAGCCTTAACGCCGCCATGTCTTACAAGGTAGCCGCGGCAGCCGTAGCCCGCCGTGCGACACCAAAGGTGTCTTCTGGGCGGGCGGAGGCTGCGTGGCGGGGTTTCTCTACACGAAACTCTACATGGACGGCTATAATATTGATGTGCAGTCATGTAGAGAGAAAATAGCCTCATTTTGAGGGCTTGAGAGAGATGTGGTTTTTACAAACATTTCATAACGTAATATTCAATCATGGCTGCATCCAGTCAATCTCATAATACTCGTATTCGCTCTTTGGAAGGCTAATGCGCCTTATCTTGTAATAGGTCACTGCAGTTTCCCTGTCGGCTATGGCAACAATGAGCTCCAGCCTGTGCTCCTTCGCTTCGTTTATTATGGCCGAAAGCTCGGCTCCGCCTATGAACTCGTCTTCGCTTATGGACAGCATGGCGAACCTTGGCCTGTCCTTTCCGGGGGTCTCTATGTTCCCATCCTTCCTGTGGTACAGTACGAAATCCATCAGAAGCTTTTTCTTCCGGCTTTTTCCCGGGATGGCAAGGATGAACGTCTTCCTTACGGAATGCGCGACCCTTATGGCGCGTGCCCATTCTGAAATGAGGAGCTTAGCGTCCCTTGGGAACACGTGTATGACGTGCTTTGAATGCACCCAGTCTTCGTTTCCCCTTATTGGCCTTGCGCCTGGAAAATAAATCCTGAAATGCGTGCCGAACTTGAAGCCCGTCTTCACAACATAGCCCTTGCTCCTCCAGTCCGCATAAACCTGATACAGCTTTGGAAAATCCTTTCGTCTCTTTGTTGCCATTTTTATTATCTCCGATTTGCTGTAGTTCCTTACGTTTAGGGACTTGTTTTCCATAAGGAAAATGGTTTCGTATGCGTCAAGCTTGTTTAGTATGCCCCTTTCGCTTATCTTGTAGGTGCCGTATTGCCCGAACCATTGTTCGCTATATATCTCCTTGCCCTTTTCCGAATCGTCCACTATGCACATAAGGTCTTCGGGAAAGAATAGCCCTTCAAGCCTGTAGTTTTTGAGCTTGAATTGCGATGATGGGTAACCCTTTATTGGGGTTTTGTTCCCATCCTTTGACAATTGGATCTCTTCTGGCTTCTTTATTATCAGTCCCCTGTCCCTCCAGTCCTTGTATGTGAAATATCGTGCCATTAGCTTTCCGGAAAATCCGAACCTTTCGACAAGCCCGTTGAAGTGAAGTTTTTCCCCGTTGTCTCTGCATTCGGCATTTCTGACGTCAATAAGGTATAGGGCTTCTTCTGGGCTGAGGTGCAAAGTCCCATCTTTAAGAGTGCCTATATGGCCCTTCATCAGTATGTCTTTTGACGACTGGTCAGTAACGACTACCCTGTTCGTATCTCTTATTTCAAGTAAAAGCAATCAACCACCTCTGTGTTTGTTGGCTTAGTATAAGGTTTGTTTCGTGTATTTTTATATGTGGCGGTGCTGATTTGCATAGTGTCATTTCAGTTGCAGCTCCACCTCTCCTTCTACGGCGTATATGCTGCTTATGACCTCTTTCTCGACCTCTGTCATCTTGGCAGGTATTATGAGTGCGGTCGGTCCGTTTGCAAAATTTAGTTTGCCTGCCCTTTTTACAGTTGTAAGGAGGTGCTGCTGCTCCGGCCATGCGAGCTTGTGCATTATGAACATCATTGTGTTGTCTTTTATGATCCCCCTCTTGTATTTTTTTTCTGCCTCGTACATTATCTTTACCGCTTCCTTCAGCTCGAGAGACGCATTCTTGAGAGGGTCGTAATCGAGAAGCACTATGCTGTGGAGATTGGCGTCGAAGTTCCTTTTTATCGTCTCATAGAATGAGACTGGCTGATAATTGTGCGTCCACCTGGATATTGTGCATATCTGGCCGAACCTGTAGAAATCGAGGCCGCTCTCGCCCATGAGCGCCGGCAGCATCGAGCTTCCATGGTGTATCTTTACCTTCACATTGTACTTTTTGGCTTCAATCAAAAGGATTTTGTGAGTTGTGGCCGCAAGAGGGTCTCCGCCTACGAGCAGGACTATCTCCTTGTCCTTTGCCTTCTTTACGAATTCTCCCGCTTGCTCTTCAAGATCCTGCCTGTGGAGTTCCACTATCTTCTTTCCGATAAGTTCCTCTATGTAGTCTCTCCTGTTGTCGGTTATGTGGGTGGTGTACCTTTCCATGTACACTTCTGACTTTTTGCACAGCTCTATCAAACCTATGGGAAAATCGAATTTTATCAGGCCTATTCCAGTTAGATACAGCATGCGACCATTTTCAATACGTTAAACACGGACCTTAATCCAACCTTAATCCTTAACTCCATTGGTGGTTATCTTTATAACACATTCCCCTTCTGGCTGGCTCGGAGAATCGACAAGCCTCACTATTCTCTTCTCTTCCTTGCTCTTCCTCATGTACAGCCTCGTAGTTGCAGCATGAGCGATGACGTTTCCGCCTATTGGCGTTGTCGGGTCGCCGAACATTATTCCGGGATTGTCCATTACCTGGTTTGTGACGTATACCGCAAGGTTGTACTTGTCCGCAAGCATCTGCAGCCTGTGTATATGGGAGTTGAGCTTTTGTTGCCTTTCGCCAAGAGCGCCCCTGCCAAGGTATTCCGCCCTGAACAAAGATGTGAGCGAATCCACTATTATCAGTTTTATGTTCTTTTCCTGTATTAGCTTGTCCGCCCTTTCAAGCGTAAGTATCTGTTGTTCGGTAGTCATGGCCCTTACTACGACTATGTTTCCGAGCACCGTCTTTGGGTCAAGGTCTTCGGCCTTTGCAATCTCAGCTATCCTTTCCGGCCTGAATGTCCCCTCGCTGTCTATAAAGAAGACAGCCCCGTCAAGGCCACCCTTGTCCCTCGGAAGCTGCGCATTTACAGAGAGCTGGAATGCGATCTGTGATTTGCCGCTGGAGAACTTTCCATATGCCTCTGTTATGCCATTGGTCTCAACTCCCCCGCCAAGCATCTCGTCAAGGTCCTTTGATCCAGTGGTAATCCTGCCTATGGCCTTCCTTTTCTCAAGTATCTGTTCTCCAGTTTCATAATTTACTGTTGTCGATTCCTGCGCGGCGGCTATTGCCTTTTTTGCAGCGTCAACGCTGATTCCGGACAGTTCTGAAAGGTCATGCGGAGAATAAACGGCGATCTTATCAAGAGTGTCAACGCCCGCGCTCCTTAGCTTCTCGGCGGTAGTCTCCCCTATGCCGGGCAAGTCCTCCAGTTCTCTGATAGCCTTATCTTTGGCCATTAAAACACCCACAATAAGCGCTTATACTACGTCTATGAAGTTTATAGACCTTTGCTTGTTGTGCGATGATTTATGTTGGCTTTCCGTTCTTATTCCGATTCGCTACCTTGCCAACAAAGTGGATTACAAGCAGCGCAATTGCAAACCATATGATGAAATCGAGGAATGCTCCAAAGTAATTATATGAAAAAACACATCCGGATGGCGGATGTCCGTATATCGTTTGCGGACAGAACACATTGCCTACTGAAAAGAAATCGAAGCCAAAACCAGACATTGATGTCAGATATGGCGCTATCGCCAATCCGACCATCGCACCGATTACCGCCGATATTATTGTTTCGAAAATAAATCGCATAATGGGATATGGATTTATCGGCTTTAAAACTTTTGAAAGCGTTTGGTTTCTAGATAAATCTGCTCTTTGTCTTGTTGCGAACAAAAACTTCATCCAATCAGAATATCGGTTAAATTAACGGATATGCTTGTCATAGGAAAGCAATCACTATGCCTACAGCTCCCCATCTATGTAATGTTTTGACGCGGATATTGCAGAATCCCAAGGTGCCTTTTCTGCTACAAGGTGAAAGTCGTTCCCTTTTTCTAATATGTATTTATCGATACTACCAATATTGGCGCCTTGCTTTTGCATTTCTTTCAAAATATAGCTATATGACGGCATCTTTATTGAAAGCACACCGACCGGACCATCAGTTAGATTCGCTATCGCATGGGCATAGCCGGCGGGTATGCCGACTACCGTTGCAGCGTCATACATGCCGCCAACTGCATAAAGAGATCCTGCTGTTGAAATTGAATCGGCAAATTTGTTTTCGCTTACCATAAACACTGGTGCCCCCAACCAACCAATCTTTACTTCCATTCCGTTTGCAGCACAGTAATGCATGTGATAATGCAATGGTCCTGAAACCCCTGGAGGTATGATGTCGTATGTCACTTCAAATGGCGCTGATGAGCCTTTTGGAGTCAATGGGACGAACAATGCCCCATCGAGATACATATGGGCTCCCGTCGGTATTTCATACGGTTTTCTTACAAGCCGGAGAGTGCTCTCGTTTACAATGTCGGACATGCCAGCAAGCTCCATCGCCTTACGGACCATCCTTTCTATATAATCGCCCTTAAGAATTGGGCTCCTATTCGGAAAACTAACGTTTTCGTATTTTATTTCTGAGGGTACTGTTGGCATGTTATCAAGCATTTGACGAGTTTCCTGATATTTAAGCGTTTGGAATTGAAGTACTGTCAGCATTCTGCCGATTTTCAATAACGGATCCCCTCTTAAGGGCCTCATTTACGCAGTTTACCAGAGCAAGTGCCTTCCTCGTGGCAGACCATCTCTGAATTTCACCGTCCTGTTGGGGATCCTTTGCCAAATAGCCCATTTTTACCAGATCTTCTATCGCTATGGGCTGTCTTCCAAACGAAAGCCCCCTCATCCTTGCCATCGTCACATAGCCGCTGGCGCAGCAAGCTCCAATTATCAGCACATCCCTTACGGTAAGGCCGTTATCTATTGCCTCTTTAAGAAGCTCCTCGTTCGTGCGCTTATGGCCTTTTGCACCCCTTAAAAGCCCGCTCGCCGAACCTATTTCGACATATGTGCTTAAAATATCTGTCATGTCCTGCACTATCGCCCTGGAGCGCTGTGTTGCATGGATCATGTGGTCGTCACCAATGCGTTCCACCAGTATGTTCCTTCTTGATATGTCGTATGGCGCGCTTCTGCGAGATTTGACTTTTTCTACATGCTCTGGTGCGTGCTGGTTTGCCATTTCAAAGAAATGCTTATAATCAGTTACGCCATTCCTGAGCAGCTTGTCCAATGCAAGCAGGCGTCCAAGAGCCATGTTCCCCTGAAGCCTTCGTTCACGGAAAACCTGCTTGTAAATACGGTATATTTGGCGCCATGGCATCGCCATTTCATTAACTTCAGCTACGGAATTAACGCCGTCTATCGGCACTTGCATTGCCCCTCTTGCGGTTGAAACCATGTAAATCATCTTTTCCTCAGATTTTTCAGATATTTATGCGTGACTGCATCCGCTTGGACTCTATTTGCGTATTGGATTGCTTCAATTTCCGAGAGCAACCAATCAGATAGATATTTAAACAACCGGAGCATTAGCTATACCATCTTTAAAAGAAGAAATAGTGCCAGCGTGGAAATACACGCTGGCAAGGCGACCAGTTCTTCACGACCTTCCTACAGTAGAGAACCCGTAATAGAACTGCTGCAAACAGGTTTAAAAGCTTTACTGCAACAAGCCAAATAGGGGAATTATCAGTCGATATTCCAATAAAATGGAAGGTAAATATGGGTCTTTTGACACTAGATGTGAGGGGCATTTCCATGGCGCTTTTGATAGCCCTTGCGATGCTCGCATTTGGGTATGCCACAAGCCCGGCAAGCCTCAACCATTTCGCCAAATCCTCGCTCGGTATATTCTATGTCATAACCATGGTGTACTTCCTTTTCCTTTCAGCCATAGTCACTAGAGCGGGAAAGATGTATAAGCGGATCATAAACCAGTACCAGAGGCCGAGGGGCTTCAAGAACGTGCTTGCAAACGGGAGCGGCCCGCTAATTTTCATCATAATTGCCGCAATAGTGCAGGTCTCTTATGCCGGTTCCGGGATGTATCTCACCTCAACCGGCTATGGATCCTACACTTTTGCACTTATAGTCGGATTCGTGGCCAGCGTAGCCGCAGTCACGTCCGATAAGTTCAGCAGCGAGATAGGCATACTTGACGGAAAACCAACGTCATTGGTCACCTTCAAGAAGGTCAAGAAGGGGACTTCCGGCGGTGTGACGTGGGTCGGTCTTTTGTCAGGGCTACTTGGGGCATTTCTCATATCTCTTCCGTTTGCCCTTGAACAGGTCATGTACTATGGCACGCTTAGTGTCGCTCCGTTGGCCATAATAGTGCTTACGATGTCGGTGATAACGCTAAGCGGCTTTATTGGCACCATTGTAGACTCATTCCTGGGCCATTATGAAGAGAAGGGGATAGGCAACAAGTACACATCCAATTTCTTTTGCAGCCTTGCAGGTGGAGGGGTGGCGGTATTGTTAGTGCTGGTGCTTGGCCTGTTTTAACCCTTGGTTATGTTGAATGTCGCAGTTGTTCCGCAGGTTGCAGATGGTGCTGCGGAGTATGTGTTCATCACTATGGAGTAATTGCCAGATGGGAGCGAAGTCTCGTTTTCGGAGTAGCCGCACGCTCTTGTATTAACGGAGATGTTTCCCTTGCTTGATGAGACCACCACGGTAGCATTTGATGTTCCAGCAGTAAGCTGCACTATCATTGCACCGCCCGGCCACGCACAGCTCTTCTTTATGTATGCGTAGGAATGAGTCGTGGTAAGCTGATAATCGTTACAAGAAGTAAGAGAGGACGTGTTATTCGTCGCGCTGTTTGATGTTGTAGTGTGATTGGATGCGGAAACCTGAACTGCGGTGAACGAGGGCGCCCCATTTATAACGTATGCGCTGGCCACGCCCAGTATTGCGGCTATGATCATAGATGTTACGTAAAGCGCAACTGGTTTCATTTAATCAACAGGGATTTGCATTGATTCTTTATAAGGCTTTCGTTAGGGCATTCAAAGTATCGTTGGTGTGATGGAATAGCGGCAAGCCTGCCATAAAACAAAGAATAAAACGCCAGGGTAGGGATTTGAACCCTAAAGCCCCGAAGGGCACCGGTTTGCCTGTTTCGCATCACTAATCAGCTCTTGATATTTTAAAAACTCAAGACCGGCGCATTACCGGATTCTGCCACCCTGGCACGTAAAAAGTTATGAATTACTGGTTTAAAGAACTATTGCAACAGCGGAATTGAGAGTCATTTCCTTTTCCTCACAACAAAGATCATGCGATATTCGCCGGGCGTAAGGGGTTTGACGGTATAGTTTCCGTATACGGCAAGTACATCAAGACCGTTAGCTTTGCACATCTTTTCAAGCTCCTCTTTTGAATACAGCCTTACTTTCGTAATCTTCGTGCTTATCTTTTTCATGGAGTTCTTTCCGTCCTTGATCAGGGTGGTTTTTATCACCCATGTGTCTTTCCTTACCTTGTTTTCCACTATCCGGAACATGCCATTATCGAGATAATCCGCAACAATCGGCATCATTTTTTCTATCGTTGGATCCTTGTTGTGTGTGTCAAGTACCAATATGCCGCCAGGCCTAAGGACCCTTGCAAACTCCTTCACGGTCTTCATGTTATCGGATTCATTGAAATAGCCGAATGATGTGAACAGGTTTGCA
The DNA here is from genome assembly GCA_023485505.1 of Candidatus Martarchaeota archaeon. Lineage (GTDB taxonomy): Archaea > Micrarchaeota > Micrarchaeia > Micrarchaeales > Micrarchaeaceae > JAJZYD01. Next base: position 11,024 of record JAMCZN010000041.1, read on the forward strand.
ACGACATCAAAACTGCCATTAGGATATGGAAGTCTCCTCATGTCCGCCACCATATACCTGTCCTTGAATTTCGGAGAGCGGGATTTTGCCGTTTCTATGAACCCTTTTTCGATATCCGCGCCATACACGTCGAAGCCTTCATCCCTTAGATAGACATCGTGCCTTCCGAGGCCGCATGGAACATTGAGCACTTTGTTTGGGTGTTCGCCGAACTTCCTGCCCCAGAACCTGATTAGCATGGCGAAATACGCGGCTTCCATTTCGGCCCTTTGCAGCACATGCCTGTCTGCTATGTGCCATAATCCAGATATTTCCCCTACTGTGCGCTTGGGCTTGTTCATCTTATCAGTATACTTTAATGCACATAATTTATCTATTTGTTGTTTAAATCGGGATCTGGCCATTGAAGGTGTCAAATTTAAAAACCATTTCATCGATAATATCTTATCATGAACAAGATAACGGCGATACTCAGGCTTACAAGGATAGAGCACTCTTTGATGCTGATAGTCGCGGTAGTGGCCGCGGAGATGGTCTCTGGAGGCATTCCCTCTTTTCCAATACTGATAAGCAGCCTCGTATCTCCCGCGCTGGTAAGCATGGGCGCATTCGCGATAAACGACTTCTATGACGTAAAGGCAGATATTGCAAACAAGAGGTTTGAGAGGCCACTGGTGGCTAAGGCGATATCGCCGCAGGTTGCGATCATGGTCTCTCTCCTGTGCCTGGTTATCGGGACCACATTGAGCATGTTCATAAACCTCTATGCCTTCGCCATTGCGATAATATTTGCGGCTCTTGCACTGCTATACAGCTACAAACTTAAGGACCTGCTCCTATGGGGCAACGTATACATAGCGTTCACAATGGTGATACCTTTCGTATATGGGGACCTGGTAGTTGCGCCTTCGATAAACATGGACATAGTGTTGATATCATTTGTCGTGTTCCTTAGCGGACTTGCGCGTGAGATACACGGAATGATACGGGACGCAAAGGGCGACAAGAGGGCAAGGAGGTCAAGGAACCTTATCCAATATGTGGGGATAAACAATTCATCGGCAATAGCCCTGATATTATATGCTGAAGCGATAGTGATAAGCATATTCATGTTCCTTTACAGCATGCCGTTCCTTTACAACATAGTTTACATAGTGCCAATAGCCATTTCTGACATAATGCTTGCTTATGTCGCAGTTGGCTACAGGTTCAAGAGCAATAGAAGGTTCTTCGACATGTCAAGAAACCTCAGCCTGGGTGCAATGGGGCTTGCTTTGCTCGCTTATCTTCTAGCTTCCGTAGTATACCTTGTGTGAACCTGTCAGCGTCTGGAAAAATCAGATAAAAAAAAGAAAATAGCAGGAGCCCTATTCGGCCCCTGCCCCCAACCACCTAGGAAGTTACCGTCGACTTTGGCAGATTCTTCTCAGTGCTCGTCTCCGTTTGGCCCGTTCTCAGGAAGCTTTTTACCAATTCTCCCACGGTCTTGCCGGCGTTTGCCGGATTTGTGAGTATTGATATCAGTTTGTCCTGGGTTTCTGGGCTCAGTCCGGCTACCTGCAACTCCTGCGCAAGGGCTATGCCCTGTTCAGGTCCGACCAGTATCTCACCGAGCAATCCGCCGCTTGTCAGCTTTTGCGGGTTATCGGTAATCAGGTTGATGTTCGCGCGTCCTGCCACCTGTGCCATCGCTTCTGCCCTCTTCAGATTGACGACCTGCCATGCATCAATCTTCTTGGCGTCAAGCGCCGCATGTCCGCCGCCAGTGGCATCCATGTATTCCTTCTGCGCCTTGGCCTGCTCCCTGGTGCCGTTTGCTTGCCCGACCAATTTTGCCTGGATGGCTTCTCCGTCCGCTTTACCCATTGCGGCTATCTTGGCGGCTTCTCCCTCTCCCTCCGCTCTTGCCCTTGCTCCGGCGCCTTCTCCCTCTGCCGTAAGCCTTGCCTTCGTTCCGGCTCCTTCCAGTTCTGCCTTCTCTTTCGAGGCCTGTGCCTCAAGGATGGTCTGCTGCTTGTTGGCCTCTGCCACCAGAATCTTTGTCCTGTTGTCCGCTTCAGCCTCCTTTATTCTCTTTTCCTTCTGGGCATCGGCATTGGTTATGGTCACCGTCCTGCTATAGTCGGCAGTACCCGTTTGCAGGGCCCTTTCCGCCCCTACCTTCTTCTCGTTGGTCTCCTTCGTTGCATCCTGCACCGCCTGTTCCATCTGCTGCTTTGCGACGCCAAGTTCCTTATCCTTCTGGAAATCCCTCTTTCCGGCCAGTTCTGAATTCTCGGCCTCTGCTATCTCAGCCTCCTTTTTCTGGGTTGCCACTACGACCCTCGCTTCCTTCTCCTGTTGTGCGACTATCTTCTTCGTATCTGCATCAACCACTGCCGCTCTCTGCCTTTGCAGGTTGTCTATGATCACGCTCCCGTCAGCATCTTTTATTACGGGAACCTCCACGTTTACAAGCTGCAATCCCCACTTAGGGAACAGGTCTCTGACCTCCTTCTCCACCGCATGCTGCAGCTGATCCCTGTTCTTGAACAGGTCCATTATCGTGTGCTGCATTGCCGCTGTCCTGATGATTGATTCGACCATTACCCTGAAGTCGTCATCGATCTCAATCCTCAGCCCGTTTGAATTGGCTCCCGGAGCGTTGCGCCCTTCATATGGCTCCCTGCTTCCAGTAATCGTCGTCCTTTCTGCCGCCATTATCGGGTCTACCACGTGGACGAACGCCACCACATCGCACAGGAATTCTGCAAAATCCTTGTCGTTCAGTTTGATGTTTACTGCGCTTACCCTGAAGTTCGAAAGAGGTACGGTTATCGTTTTCTGGAATTTGCCGATCTTTGGATACACGGCGTTTGGAACCCTGTCCCTTTCACCGTAAACCGTGTGCTTTTCGTGGCTTTCCGGATCCTCCACCAGCACCGGGCGTTCTACTTCAACACCGGTTTCTGCGTCTTTCGTCTTCTTTGTTATCAGGAAGTACTCCTTTTTCCTTGCAGAATACTCGTGTACTCCGTGTCCGTCCGATACTACCACTGCGACGTTTGCTGGAATAACGTGTTGCCAACCAAACATAATCTTAAGTCTGCTGGGCTGAACTATCCAGTTATCTTGTGCTAGCTTAGCAGATGCATCCTCCTGTGCATCGTTTCTGTTTTTTGTGTTGCTTTCTGTGGTCATTTTATCACCAATACGAATGACCTTTTCCCGTTATTTACGCATATTTAATTGTTGAAATATTTTCCTTAATATTTGACTTTTTGTAAACTATGCGACGCAGCAACTTGCATATACGTGTTGGAAATGCAGTGGGAACCTTATAAATCAAGTAGTAAAAATCAAATTTGTTTGACAATTTTTGACCAAATGTAAAGTTTATTATATCTCTGGAGGAAAATAAGATTATGGATTTCTTTACGAAAACCGAAAGGACGATCCTGGGCTCTCTGAGCGCCAATTCCAGGACATCCGTAACCGAGCTTGCAAAAGAAGCCAAGTGCTCAAGGGTAACCGCGGTAAAGAACCTGAATAGGCTTGAGAAGAGGTTCAACATCAGGTATACGCTGGAGATAGATGAAAGCAAGCTCGTTGGCTGCGAAAGGCACCTGCTGGCGATAAAATTCGTGAAGAAGCCTTCCGTCGCATTCCTTAAGGAGTTTTTCAAGAACGACGAGTTCGCCGAGGAGGTCTTTCTGCTCGATGGCCACTATGACCTTTTCATATTCGGATGGGCAGGGGATCCCGTAAGCTACATCAAATGGGAGACTTACCTTGCTTCAGAGCTTGCCGAGTTCAAGCCGGAGATAAGGTCAACAGAATTGGTAGTGTCCCTATTCGGATTCTGGCCGCTGAACGACTCTTTCGTGGACGAGATACACGAATCCATAAAGCTGGACAAGGTTGACAGGAAGATGCTTGCCCTTCTTAACGAAGATTCCAGGATGTCACTATCGGATATGGCAAAAATGATGGAGATAGGGAGAGGAACGGTAAGATACCGCCTCTTCAGGCTAATGAAAAGCGGGATAATAAAGAGGTTCACGCTCGCTATCCAGAGCCCGCCGCAGAAATACCAATTGCTTTACTTTGTGAACTATACCTTTAACAAGGGAGTGAGGGACAGGTTTCTCGAACTGAGAAGAAGGTACCAAAGCATGGACGACCAAGAGCATCCGATACTTGGCACTATACAGTTCGCAGCGCAGTTGAGCGGCAGTTTCAGGTCGTTCGGAATGGCAATCTCCAACACAGAAGAAGAGGCGATGGACAGCGTGATAGACATGAGCAAGGAGGTGTTGATGATGGACAACCCGGTAATCACCCATGCGCGGATCGTTAAAGTCATAAAGGGATTGCTGCCCCTAAGGAACCTGGATATCAAGAGAAACTACATGAAAATAGACTGGATGCCAAACGACTGAGATAAAAACAGCATGTTGGACGCGCGTCTATAGCCATGAAATGCGTAAATATCTGAAACTTCATAATATATATTGTGGATGAGAGAAGGTTGTGCTTGTCCTGGCGCAGCACGTACGCCCCTGTCGGGGATTGCGTTGCGTGGTGTCATGCGCTGCGCTGGGCTTATAATTATCATGCTCCCACCGAGCTGCCCCGCATGGGCGGCTTTTCTTAACTACTTTTTAGAAATAGAGAACTAGACATCAGACTTGCGAACGCTCTGCCATTATTGGCGTCCTTCCGCCCTCTACCTTGGCTTCGAATTCCTGCACGCTGTGCTGGAACTCCGAATACTCCTTTATCTCTCCCCTTGCCTTCATGACCTCTCTTGCCAATAGGAAATAGATGAACGCAAGCGACCTCCTTCCGCGGTTGTTGGCAGGTATTATCAGGTCAACGAACTTTGTTGAGTTGTCCGTGTCGCTCAATGCGATTATTGGCACGTTCTTCATGCTCGCTTCCTTTACCGCTTGCTTTTCGTTTCTCGAATCGCTGATAAGTATGAGCTTTGGCTCCATGTAGTCCTGCCTGTGGGGGTTCGTGAATATTCCTGGTGTCACTCTCCCCTTTATGAACGTGGCCCCTATTATGCTGGCGAACTTCTCGGCAGCGTATATCGCGTATATCCTTGAAGCGGTGACCACTATCTCCTTTGGATTGTATGCCGCGAGCATTGTTGCGGCTGTTTTTATCCTTGAATCTATCGTCTTGAGGTCTAGCAGGTAAAGACCGTCCTCTCTTACCTTGTAAATGAACTTCTTCATTCCTGGGCTCCTCGTCTTTGTCGCTATGTGTATTCCGACTTCCAGATATTCATTCTGGTCTACGAGGAAATCTCCAACGCTCCTTTGCGGTTCCGGCTCTGCTCTCTTTATCTCTTCCTTGATTTCTTCTATGTCGGTTGCCTGCTGCTCTGCTGCGTCTTCCATGCCTTCCGCTTCAGTTGTCTCTTGTCCTTCGACGATTTCCTCATTTTTTGCCATCATAAACACCATTTGGGGCCGCCGAGATTTTCAGCCGAAGCATTTGAACTCGGGTCGCTACCACCCCAAGGTAGAAGCCTACCAAGCTAGCAGACGGCCCCCAGCTAATCTCTTACGTACCATCCTTTTAAATCATTTCTTGTTTATCGTTATAAATTCATCTATAAGCTCGACATTGCTTATGAACATCCTCCTGCAGCAATAGCGCTTTACGCCAAGGTCGTCGAGCACCTTTGCCGGATCTTCCTTTTCCTTTACCGTGCGCTTTTCGTATTCTTCCCATTTATCGGCAAGAACCGCGCCGCATGTAAAGCACCTTACAGGCATCATCATTTAAATCACCATAATCGTTTGAAAATACATCATCTATAAGAGGTCTGGAACCTTGCCCTCGCCTTTGGACCCTTGAACTTCTTCGGCTCTACCCTTCTCGGATCGTCCACCAGGAACGACCTGTCATAATTGAGGAATTCCCTCTTCAATGACTCGGTGCCTACGAACTCTACGAGGCCTTTTGCTATTGCGCCCCTTACGGCCTGTGCCTGTGCGCTGACGCCTCCGCCGCTCACATTTACGAGTATGTCAAGCTTCCTTGCCGCGTCCCTTGCGGAATCAGATACCCTTAAAGGTTCTATCATTAAGTCCCTTGCAGCGTTTGGCTTTATCACTTCTACGGATATGCCATTGACGCTTATCCTTCCCTTTCCCGCTTTGATATATGCCCTCGCTATCGCCTCCTTCCTTTTGGCTCTGGTAACTATGCTCTCCTTCTTTGACGACCTTTTCCTTGGCGCTGCCTTTTTCTTCTTCTGCGCCTGCTGCTCGGCAACGGATTGTTGCTGTTCCTGCACGACTTCCAATTGTTCTGCCACTATATCACTTGCTTTCGTAACCGAGCGCTTTTGACAACTCGGATATTGTCATGTACCTGGAGTACATCTCCTTCGGGTTCTTTGACTTTATCTCTATTGGCTTCACTCCCTTCAATTGCGAAGGGACGCCATTGAATACCATCAATCTTTTATACGCGTCTTTTCCTGTGGACTTTCTGTGATATGGAAGCATGCCCCTGACTATCCTCCTTACGAGCATGTCCGACCTTCTTGGCCAGTATGGGGAGTGCTCAGGGTTCTCCTTTTCCTGCAGGGTGAGCCTTGTGCGGTACTTCGCAGCTATGTCCACCTTGTTGCCGCTGATTATGCACTGCTCTGCGTTTATTATCGCCACCTTCTTGCCCTGCATGAGGCGCTTTGCCACCTGACTCGCGAGCCTTCCGAGCACCTTGTTCGTGCCGTCGTAAACCTCAAATTCCTTAAGATCCTGTTTCATGAATATCATACTATAAGTTTTATCCTCTGCCTTTTTGCCATATCCTTTATGTCAAGTATCTCACATCCTGAACCTTTCAGCTCCTTTAACGCGGTTGTAGAATATTCTAGGGCTGCTATTGATATCTTGTGGTCCATCTTTCCGGTAGACAGCACCTTCCTAGGTATGAGCACGTTGTCGCCCTCCTTCGTATGCCTGTTGAGCTTTGTTATCGTGACCGCGGCCCTTTGCCTGGCTGGCTTTTGGAGGAGCCGGTTTACCCTCTTGAAGAAGTTTGCGTACCTTTCCCCCTTGGCTGCGCTCTGCGAAACCGCGAGCCATTCGCTTATCGTGTTTTTTTCTGTTGTCATGAGACACCTTTTGTCTGTTATCCGAATCTTTTTTCTTGTTTCCTGTTTTTATGCGGAGGTAGGGATTTGAACCCTAGCAGTCCTACGACACTGAGCCCTCAACCCAGCGCATTTGACCAAGCTCTGCCACCTCCGCTTTAAGAGGTAAATTACAGCTTTTTCGTTTCACTTTGGATCTCTTTAAGTTCCTCTTTTATTACCTCAAAAGCCTTATTAATTATTTCCCTGGCAGGCATCTGGCCAAAAGACTCGACAATAAACTCGTACGAATCCTTTTCTTTTGGGTCTTGATTGTAAGATATCAGGGCTGGCTGGAACTTTGCATGCGTCTTTGCATTGCCCATAACTGCCTTGCCCTCCAGGCGCAGGTGCTGTTCGGCTGCAAGCTTGATTATAGGTATCCTTTCGTTTGCCGCTTTTATTTCGCGTTCCTTGCTTTCCAGTTCACCAGAATATACTGTCTTTGGGCCCGTTACGTCCAGGGTGAACAATATGACATCGTCATCCTTGAAGCCTTTTGGGGGCGTGGTTATCGGTATTAGTCCTATTCTGTGCGCTATGTATTCGTCGAATATGGCACTTGTGTTCTCGTATACTGTTATCTTGTCTATGGCGAACGTCTTTACGAACACCATCGCAGCCCTCCTGAGGGCGTTTGCATACGCGGGGCTGACCCCTTTCAGATTAAACCTGAAAATCTTGCCATTGTCCTCTATAACTTCTAATTTCATTTATTCACTCTGAAGAGCATTACAAATAAAGAAACATTTGCAAGCTTAATAACTTACTGATTAATAAGCTTTAAGCAGTTAAATTTATTATAGGACAATATATAAAAATATAGATGGTATTCTTGAGTTTCGAGAAGTTTCTTGATCTGGGGCTTGACAACAAGGATTTCAACAAGACCAGGTTTACAATGTGTCATAAGGAACGGCAAAATATATCAAAGGTAAGGCTGGATTCCGATTCGGGATGCAGGTACACGATTACGGGAGATACCCTCGCATTTTCCCATGAAGAGAGGCTAGGCACAAGATACATAGCCGCATTGTCGATGAGCTACGACGTGTTCCTTACGATATTTGACATCAACAATTCAATTGGCTTAGTATCCAGGTTCCTGAAGTTCGAAAAGGAACAGCAGACATTGCTCAAGGACCATATGAAACGCTTTAGGAGGGCGAACCTGGAAGCCAGGGTCATAGGCATGCAGAACGACGAAGGAGTTGATACCATGAACGAGGTAAACTCGTTCATAAAGGCGTCAAAGCTGCAAGTCAACGAGATAGACCTGTTCGGAAATGAGTTCAGAAATATAGCCATAGACCTTAAGACTGGGTTGACCTTTGATGTCCTTGTCGAGAACAGGCAATACAAGCCAGGAGAGCTCATCAACAAGGCAACACAGGAACAAGTCGAGAGAGAATCGATAAGGTCTATTGGTGCGCCCATAGTCTTCAAGGGCTGATGTTAATCGGCGCGCTCTGTCAACTGGATAGTTGCCGTCCTTGCCGCGCCAGACCAGGACATATGGGTCAACGAATACTCTCTCCTCAACCTTCTTATTTCCCATCGCATGTTTTCGGCTACCTGTGGACTTTTCTCTATTTCAAGCCTTCTTTGCATCGCCCATATGTGGTAGTTCCTCAGCATGCTCTCAAGTGCGATTCCCTTCGGATGTGCCCTCAGGATCGGCAACATCCGGGCACATAATATTTTTTCCTTGCTCTCATGGTCGTTAATGTAATCGAGCCAGTCCCCACCTTTGGCGCGCAACACCATTCTGCCTAATCGCTGCATCTCCATTCTTTGAAGTTCCATTAGTAACTCTGATAATTGCCAGTTTTCCCTCGCTATGGATATTACCACATTTACTGCCTCATTATCTACGGCATTTCTGAATGCGTTCCCTTTAGGAGTGCTAAACGGAGGCAATCCCGCAGCCAATATCCGCCTGTATTCATCCTTTGCCTGTTTCCTTAGCTCAGGCAGCGATATTTTAACGTTATGTTGGACACCAGATGTGTCCTCCAGTCCGGTACCGAATAAATTGGCATGTGAATTTGCGCCAGATTTTGTCATGTTTTTGTTTGGTTTTTCGAGATATTTAAAAGTATTTATCCGCAAAAATTCCGCAATTTCCAGTCAGAGGAAGGTATATATATTAGTTCAATCATAATTTTATTTGAGAATAACAGACGGGTTTCATATGCCAAAACAAACCACCACCAAGCATAGGCACTCTAACACAAAAACGCCGGCCAAAAAGGCAACAAAGACAAGGAGTTTTAATGGTTCTAAGGCAGCCAATGCAAGGCACACAAGCGGATCAAAGCCAACAAGGCCTTCAAGGCCGACAAGCGCTTCAAGAATGCAGGTGAGGAGTAGCATACTCCCAAAGGGCACTGCCAAATCAATAACAGGCAAGGTGGCTGCCGCTGGCAAAGAAACAGACAATCATGTTGAATCAAAGTCAAAGAAGGCGATGGCATACAAATACACACCGGAAGAGGTGACGATGGCCATAGGTCAGCTGTCACAAAACAACGATGCCGCCGATTACCTGAAGAAGAACGTAAGCAAAAGGGCCCTTGATGTCATAAACATGCTTAACACGCCGAAGACGGACGAGGCGCTTGCAGAAGAGCTCGATCTTAAGATAAACGCAGTAAGGAGGATACTCAACATTATGCAGGGATACGGGATAACCAACTACTACATAGCAAAGAACGTCAACGGTTGGCTCTCTTTCGCATGGTACCTTAATGTCGACAAGTTCAGCCCTTTCTTCGAATATGTCAACAACCTTGAAACAAGCAAACCATTGGTAAACGACCAGTGCAATGATTATTTTGTATGCTCCAAATGTTACGACCAGACAAAGCTCGTCTTTACTTTTGATGCCGCTTTTGAAGGAGATTTCAGATGCACATCCTGTGGCGCAAAGCTCGATATGATTGACAGGAATGCAGCCACAAAGCTGACAACAACCCAGGAAGTAAGCAACCCCACAGTTTAAGTGTGGTGTTGTTCCTGAAATTCCAAATGGCTTTATACCTTATTGTATCATAAGTAGTGAACATACTGGACTTATTCTGCTGATATGTAGCGGGGTGGGGTAGTCTGGAGTGCCCGTCGGGCTCATAACCCGAAGATCGGTGGTTCAAATCCACTCCCCGCTATTAATCCTTATTTTGTTTGGAGAAATGATATTTTAGTTTTGTTGTTCTTTCTTTGTTTTACCTTGATTAGCCCAAACATGATGCTTCTGCTCTACCCCACAATTCCACTAATAAATCCTAAGTTCTTAAAAAATTCCATTATTATATTGGTATTTTGGTTTGATTGAGATGTAATATTATAAGAGAAGCCACGAATACCGGAACTTTGGGGTGTATACCCTTGTTTGTCCACTTACAAACATACAGTACTAACAATGCAATATATCACAAACTCGATAAGCTGAGGGCAGCGCAGTATGCCGCAGGTTCACTAAGCAATCTATTCAACTCACATTTCGGAGCTGGTGCTGTTTTACCGAACGACGCACAGACTGGACTCCTTACAGTCCACACTATTGGGATTGCTACAAGCAAGAGGCCAGAAACCAGGAATGCTAGGAAATAACCTATTGCAGAATATTGCCGAATTAGAATACCTATAGTTCCAGCGGCAAACCACAGCGGGGGCCTGCCACGACCTTAGCCGATCTGCAAAATGAAATTGCACAAAACTACTCCGATATCCTTTACTTCCACTAAACGTTGGTCTAACTATATTTATAATAGTTGACATATAGATTAATCTCGGAATCTACGCGTAACTACGTTACGGTGTAAGGATCCCTGTTATACAGGTGAGTTGGTGGAACAAGACACATCTTACGAAATGCTTTGGCAGGTCACGCAAAAAGAAAAGCAATCAAATGAACTGCAGCCGTTGCCAAAGACCTTCTATGATGACGTATCTTCTTATCTGAAACAGTTCGACAAGAAGGAACTGTCTGACGATGAGGCAAATACCAAGAAAAACACGCTAAAGCTCCTCAATGAACTCTACGACAGGAGGAAGCAAAAGGTACTTATATATGTAGCGTACAAAAAACAACTACCACAGCCAGCGATATTGAAGGAGCAGGAGTTCTACAACTTGATCCTCGAAGAAACAAGCAAGAACACCATAAACATAAGCTCAATCCAGAAACAGGATACAAAGGTCCTTAGGACACTGCAGGCTTTGCCTGAGATAATCCTGCCGTCCGGAAGGAAGCTCGGTCCCGTGGAAAAAGGGCAATTGATAGAAGTAAGCAACAAGGAAGATGATATTAAGTTTTTGATAAATACAACAATATGCGAACAAATCTAGTGATTTTATGAAGATCGTAAGGGAAATGAACACGTACTGTCCAAAATGCAACGAGCACACTTTGCACAGCGTCAAGCTTTATTCAAAGGGTCCGACCTCCGGTCTGAAGATAGGGAACAGAAGGGCGGTAAGGAAAAGAACCGGTTACTTCGGAAAGGTAAAGGGTCAGGCTGCCGTGAAGAAGGTGGCAAAAAGGCAGAAGGTAATACTCACATGCAAGACGTGCAAATACTCTGTAGAGCGCGTCATAGGTTCAAGAACCAAGAAGAGGCTTGAGTTCACAGTCGCGTGATTCCAGAATGGAGGGCAAGAACACACCAAGAGTTGGAGAAATTGTCATAGCAAACATATCCAAGATAATGCCTTTTGGTGCTTATTGTAGGTTGCCGGAATACAACAACCTTGAAGTATTCCTTCCAATCAAGGAAGTATCCTCTGGATGGATAAAGAACATCCACGAATTCATACACGAAGGCCAGAAGATAGTGTGCAAGGTCGTTTTCTTCGACAAGGAACGGCAGACAATGGACGTGTCCATAAAGAAGGTCACCCCCCAGGATTCAAAGCAGAAAATAAATGAGTTCAATCTTGAGCGAAGGCTTACCGGACTTTTCCTGCAGGCGGTAAGGCAAGCCGCCATGGACCAGAAGAAGGCGGAGCTCCAAAGCATAGCTACCACCGAGTTTGGCACATACACAAACCTTATGAGGAATGCTACTGACTCGACAAAAGAGTTTGCCGGTTCTAAACTGCCCAAAAAAGTAAAGGACAACATGCTTGTGCTTATAGAATCCAGCAAGAAAAAGAAGAGATATGTGGTGTCATACATAATGCGCCTGTCCACGTTCAATACTATTAACGGGGCCACCGAACTTAGGGGCATAATATCCGCAATAAAGCATACTGGCGTGGAGGTCAGTTACGTAAGCGCGCCAAAGTACCACCTTATGGCTGAAGGCGAGGACTATGCAGATGCTGAAGCGAAGATAAAACGCGCCGCAGAGGCGGTAAAGGGCAAGCTCAAGAAAGGGAACTTTGAACTTGAGAAGGAAAAGCTCAAGAAGGACAAGGAAGACATAATGGCAACGCTGTAAAAATAACTAATTACGTTGCGATTTCCACAGAAGTTTACACAAGGGTTAATAATTGGATGAATGAATAATCATGATGTTGGTGTGATGGAAGAGTCAAAGATAGTGGTGTATAAGGAGATCAAGCTCAACAAGCCGGTTCTTGTGGTCGGATTGCCCGGAATAGGCAATGTTGGCAAGCTAATAGCCACCCATTTGAAGAAGGAATTCAAGGCGGAGAAGATAGCGACGCTTTATTCGCCGCATTTTCCC
>JAMCZN010000041.1:23867-24321 GCA_023485505.1 Candidatus Martarchaeota archaeon
GGTCATGCTGAAGAGCGGTGGGATAAGGCTTGTCGGGAACAGGTTCTACAAGCTTAACGGAAAGGGCCTCAAAAGGGACATAGTGCTGCTTACCGGTGAATACCAGGCGCTGACCCCGGAGGGCCAGTATGAAGTCAACGATAAGATAGTAAAGTTCTTCAAGGAAAAGCTCAAGGGGAGCTTCATCTACACCCTCGGTGGCTACAATATAGCAAAAACCCTTACCGGCGAGCCGAAAGTGTACGCGAACGTGACAAGGAAGAAGATCATTCCAAACTACAAGGACTATCCAATACTGTTCGGAAAGTCGAAAGGGATGATTCTTGGCTCTGCGGGCATGTTGCTTGCGTTTGCGAAGATGCAGAAGATGGACGGGATGTGCCTTATGGGCGAGACGAACCTGCCAAATATGATGGATGCATCCGCGGCCAAGGCGGGGGGGGTGACCTTCTTT
>JAMCZN010000041.1:24331-66746 GCA_023485505.1 Candidatus Martarchaeota archaeon
AGCTTTTCCTTGAAATGGACATAAACATGAAGAACCTTGACAAGATGGTGGAAAAGACCGCAGCCGCGCTAAAGGAGCTGGAAAAGCAGGCTGCTGGATTCGATGTCGCTCCGGGTTCCGAGATAGACCTGAGCGGAAGGCCTTCGTACATAAGATAAAGGAAAAGGACAATTCCTATCTATCCACTTTCAGTCCCATCAAATAATGCTTGTTATGCCTGAACATGGACAACGTCTTGAAGCCAAACTTTTCCGAGTAAAATCCGGGCTTGTCTGTTGTAAGCAATATCATAGAAGCCGTCTTGTCTAATCCGCGTTTCTTCTTGATGTCGCTTATTATCTTTTGCATTATCTTTGTGCCAACGCCCCTTCCCTGCCATTTCGGTTCTACGTTGATCCAAAATACGTTATATATGTGGTAATCCATCCAGCTTTGCGTATATCCTCCGAGGCCTATTATTTTTCCAGATTCCTCTGCAACTATGTACCTTGGCGGGTCCACATGGTTGCGCCATTCTGCTCGCATCTCCTTCGCGGCATTGAGCTGGTATCTTCTCGAGTAGTTTTCAAGCACTATCTTCGACGTGCTTCTTATGTCGCTCTTTTTCAATGGCCTGATTTTCATGCTAGTGATTGTCTGGTAATAATTAAAGTATATAGCTAGGTTTATATATCAGTTCGGAAATCAACATTAATGTGATGTGATGAAGGGCGGCGCGCAAAAACCTATCATGTTTGCCTCTCAAAATCCAAAGTCAGCGGAGCTTCTAAGGATGGCTGAATTGCTGGACAAGGAATCGAGAAGAGTCGGATTGGAAAGCGCTGTCCAGACGACATTGCTTCCTCCGACAGAAGAGGCAAGAGTGCAATCAATGCTGGAGAGGTATAGATGTCTGGCAAGGACAAAGGGCAGCAAATCAAGACAGACTTCCGAAGAGGAGGAACTTGACAGATGGTCCTTTAACGGATTTGGCCTTACTGTGAACCTCGCCGTGGTAAATTTCAGGGCTTCTGTAGATTCTGATGCGAGCGGGGAAGAAAACGAGTCTCCTGTAGAAAGCATACACATAAAATATTATTCTGGTGGAGACAAAGTCGTTGAGTTCTTCGCGGAAAGGGGACCAGGGATGTACTGGGACTCGTCCTGGATCAACACACAATCAGCAGTGGCTCAGAGCTAAATAATTTAGTTTCTCTTTTTTCAAGGTTCTATATCTGCGCCAATAATCTAGTGGTCAGGATTCGAGCTTCCCAAACAAGGAAAAAGCTCGCAACCCGGGTTCAAATCCCGGTTGGCGCATTTCTTTTTCAGGCAGGCATTCCGGAGTAGTGGAATGCAACCACTATGGATTCTGTGACCTTGTTCACCCCCACATAATACTGCGGCGCGGTTGCCGTTGTGGCGAGGCTTGCCGCGGAAAACGTCCCATAATTGTAGTAATACGGATAGTAGCTGCTGCCTCCAACAGTTATGTTGCCTATGTAAATCTGGGTGTTGTTTCCGACCAATGCCTTTGCTTCGCTCGTTGCGTTTTGTATTGCATTTTGCAGAGCCTGCTGCCTTAGCGCGCTTATCTGCGCATCCGAAAGGGTGGCGCTGACTGCGCCGACGCTAATGCTATTCATCTCGGACAGGTTCTGGAGCAGCATGCCTATGCTTTGCGTTTGTGGCAGCGTCACTTTAAGGTCCTCGCTAGCCACGTAATATGGCCTGCTCTCCCGCGCCTCGCTTGAGCATATCGAAGAGTTGCCTATCTGCAACATGCACTTAAGGTACTTTGTGTTGTTCACTGCTGTGGCGTAGTTTGTGCTGAGGCTGTAGGACTGAGTGCTGATCTTGCTAAGGTTGCCATTGAGATAACGGTAAAGCGTCTGGTTCAGTGTATTGAGCGCAGATGATATGTTGGCTGTCGCCATTCCTGCCGTTGTGCCATTTGCGTTCACTTGAAGGGAGACGTCAATCTGTGTTGGCACTGCGCTCGCTGTGCCCGTCGCCGTAACAGGTATGGAATATCCTGAACCGAATAAGAACCTATCCTGGCTCACGAACAGCGCAGCCACGCTCAAAATCGCTATTATCCCCAAAATGACAATAGCCGCATAAAACGGTCGCGTATTGTTCGCAGCCATCCAATCACAAGTAACCTTCAAAGTAAGGATTTAAATTGCTTTCATAGCCTTTGCGATGCAGGCAGCGGTACAGAATTCGCCAATGTCCTACTATAACTGCCTTAGCGCGTCTATTGGCTCCAGTTTTGAGGCTCTCCATGCTGGATACAGGCCTGCGGCTACGCTTACAAAAATGGCTACAAACAACGCATCTGCTACCATGAACGGATCAAAGACGGGAGTATAGCTTACTGAAGAGGACGATTGGGCGGACGAACCTCCCGGCCCTCCGGCAAACACTGCTCCTCCCCTGCCCGCCCCCGCGCCAGTGGGTGGCGATTGTTGGAAACTGCTGGATGCAGCTGTGCTGTTAGATGAGGCGTTCCTGGCACCAAGCGTGGATATCAGGGTAGATATGCCATAAGAGGCGCCAACGCCTGCGAATATGCCTATTATGCCTCCTATCAATCCTATGATTAGCGCCTGGAACAAGAATATCATCAGCACATCCCTGTTCCTGAAGCCAATCGACTTAAAGATGCCTATCTCGTGCGTCCTCTCATATACCGATATGAGCATGATGTTCATTATGCCTATGGCGGCCACCACCAGGGATATCCCTGCGATTACTCCGAGCAGTAACCCTATCGAGCCTATTATGGATGCCACCGTCTGCGTGAGTTGCTGGGTGCTTAGGACTCTGGCCTTATTGCCATAGATATCTCCTATCATTGTCGTAACAGATGCGACACTGGATACGCTGTTCGCTTTCACGACTATTTCGCTATACGATGGGTGCTGCAATATTGCCTGTGCGGCGCTAAGCGACATGTAAACAGCGCTATCCACCGGTATGAATACGGAAGTTCCGTACGAATTGAATATCCCGTCAACTGGGACCGTGTAACTCTCACTGTTTTTCCCATTCACCTTTATGGTTATCGGCTGCCCAACAAACACATACTGCGCGCTTGAAGATGTATAAGGGAATGCAACCGTGTGCCCCACTACTGAAGCCGGGTTAATGGTATCCTCATAAAGCGATCCCTGGTAAATCGACACGTTTCCAACGAGCTGCACTATGTCCTGTGGCGGCACTCCCACCAGTGTTGCAGATACGTTCTGTCCGTTCGAATAGATATTTACGTCTCCGGTGACCAGCGGAGTCACCACGCTTACGTTTGGAAGCGACGTTAACAGTGCGGTATCTGCCGAGGTGAAACCCGCCTGGCCTGTAGGCATGACTATTATCGATGTTGGTCCCAGGGCGCTGAGCTCTTTCGATATGCTTGCGCTAAGCCCTGCTGTTTGAGAGACAAGGCCTATTATCGCGGCTACGCCAATGACTACCATCACCACCGTGAGCGCGGTCCTGATCCGTTTTTCGCTCAGGTCCCTAAAGCTAAGCCAAAATATGTCTTGTATCTTCATTTTGAATGACGCCCTCGTTTCTCTTTATAGTACAGATACGCAAAGACTACCACGACGACGATTAGCACCAAAATCAAAAGGAAGAGGATTCCTCCTCCTCCGTAATACGTGCCGACTTTGGTGACTGGTCCTGCCGCTGCCCCTGCAAGTTTTCCCGCTGCGGCAACTGTTACAGGTACCGTTATTGTCTCGCTCAGATTATCCCTGAAGTTGTCAAGGTAATTTACTACTATCGGAACGTCATATTGCCCCGGTTTGGTGTCGTTCTGCACGACGAATGTCAACGTTACCGGCGACTGCCCTTCTGCCGAGAGGCTTCCGACAAACGTTGAGTTTGTCCCAAAAACGCTGAAATCCTTCGTCGGTTTTGAGTAAACCGATATCGATGATGCGCCGCTGTTTCCGGTGTCCGTAAGCACAAATGATATCGAGAATATGCCTCCTGCGCTTGTGGTTGTCGGAGACACCGTTACGCTGGATGCGGCAAGGTCTATGGTACCCTGTGCAAGGGCCTCCTTATATGATGCCGCCTGTTCGAATGTGCCATTGTCATAGAAATCCGCCGTTATGTTGAGCGGAAACGATAGCGACGCGTTTTTGGGCACGTATACAAGGTCGTTGATTACGGCGCTTGCTCCCGGAGCAAGGGACTGGAGCTGCATCGGGGTTGTCGTTATCTGTGCCATGTCCGAGGTTGGGGCGGACGCCGTGACCGTGATTGTATTCAATGTTGACGCTCCCGTATTGTGCAGTATTATGCTAAGGTTTTCTATGTCCCCAGACGCTAGTATTTTTGGGCTCATGTTCAATACGAGCGGCAATTGGCATGAATCTGCGCTGAAGCTCAGGTTCCTTGCCTCGCTGTCCTCATAGAAAGTGTCAAAGTAATATTTCAAACCAACATCAAGGGTTGCCGTTGTGGATGTGTTCTGCGGCACAAACCACTGCAGGTTTCTGGTAACGTTCTGGCTTGGCCCTATCTGTCCTATCGTAATCGTGTAGTTTGACGTGTAATATTCGTTCTTTGTGTTCAATGCCGTAAGCACTATGTTCACCATGGCTGGCCCAAGCGCATTTGGCGAGCCCGGATTTATTATAGCAGGGTCTCCGTCGTTGTATATGGTCACCGGCACGTAGTTTTCCATGCCCTTGCATACGTTCGTAATGTTTGTGGTTATGTTGAAGTTCGGGGGTGGCGGTGCGCTTGATACGTTAACAACGCCCGCATTAGCCAACGACACTGCCATTAGCACCGACAAAATCAATGTTATGATGGTTACTTTTGCTTTCGTTTAATCACCTCTATTTTTTCGACTTTACCGTCTCTAATATGAATCACCCTGTCACATTCTTTCGTTATATCCTGGTTATGGGTTACCATTACTATTGTAACTTCCTTCTCCTTGCTTATGGTCTTCAATAATTTAACTACATACTCTCCTGATTTGGTATCAAGGTTGCCTGTCGGCTCATCGGCAAGGATAAGCGTCGGGTCATTAATCAACGCCCTCGCTATGGCAACCCTCTGTTGTTCCCCTCCGCTAAGCTGGTTTGGCCTGAGCTTTAATCTTTCAGAAAGCCCCAGGTTCGAAAGAAGGCTGTCCGCCTTTCTCCTACGTTCGCCCTCACTCATCGTATTTACCAGGAGCGGCAGTTCCACATTCTGTTCGGCATCAAGCCCATTGACCAGGTTGAATGCCTGGAATACGAAGCCCAGTTTTTTATTTCTGAACTCTGCAAGTTTGTTCCCGCTCATTTGCGAGACGTCTACATCATCTATATACACATGACCGGCAGTAGGCTTGTCTATCGTCCCAAGTATGTTCATTAGTGTTGACTTTCCGCTTCCGGATGGCCCTACTATTGCCACAAATTCCCCCGTTTCAAGATCGAATGAAACGTGTTCCAAAGCCCTGACCTCTATGTTGCCGCTCTTGTAGGTTTTGCTTACGTTATTGACTCTGACAGCTCGATTTGTCATGCACCTATTTGGTTGGTTAAATACTTATATAGCTTTCTTTACATTTCGCTTTTTAGGAACAAAAAACGAAATACTACAAAAGATATATAATAATAGAAATGAAATGTGTGCTGATACGATGGGAAAGCACGGAGATACAAAATCAGATATACTGCGGTTGATTGCCGGCGGAGACGAAACCCTGAGCAGCATATGCAACAAACTAAATCTCGCTCCCTCTACTGTAAGCAAGCACCTGAAAGACCTGAAGGAAAGCGGTGCCATTTACACAAAAGAAAACGATCACATAAAGAAATGGAAGTTTTATTCCCTGGATAAAAGGCACGTTAAAGAGCCGTATACGCCAGCTGTTCAAAGGAATCATGCGATAAGCGCAAATCCCGCAAGCAAGCGAACGATGATTACGGCGGTTACTGTTGTATTCGCAATAATTGCAATATACCTATATTATATTTCAACCTCTCAGGTCGCCGGTAGTGGTGTGGATGTTGCTGCATTAAGCAACACCACCCACATACCGATCAGCATTACTGATCCGCCGCAGGTGCCTTCAGGTACGCAATCATTGTACATAAATTACTCATCTTTGCGCGTTCTGGTCAGTTACGAGAATACGTCGGAATGGATTAGCGTAAATTCAAGCGGAAGATTGAATCTTATGGGCTTGGTCAACAAGTCCCAAATGATAGGGATCGTAAATATGAAGCCAAATTCCACTATAAACAAAATAAAATTCAATGTGAGCTCCGCAAACATCACGATAAGCAATTCTACATATGGCGTATACCTTCCGCAAAAGACCATAACGACCACAATAAGCAATCTCACGGAGGTAAACGGCTCTTCCAATCTGCTTATCGATTTTTCGCCAACGATAGCCACGATAATCACCCAGAACAGCACTATGTTTGTGCTTGTGCCTTCGCTTAAGGCTATGATTATACCTCACTTGGGCTTAACTAGCAAGTTTGGCCCAAACAATAGCGGACAAGCTCCCCTTCCATTACCGAAGTTTGCAGAGGATGCGATTTACAACATGAATGCAAATGTCAGTACTGCAGCCAACCTCCATATTGATGGAAATAATATTGAATTTAATGCTATACTGGATAACCTTGGCAATGGCAACATAACCATATTTGGCTTGGGTATAGAAGACGGGAACTATCTGCCTATTGGCGGATTTACCATGCGCATGAATAACGGATATGGCGGCATTTACGAGCATCACTATCTGATCAGCATAAATATGGCAAATTCCAGCCAAGCCAATCAAATCCGATTCTATCGCCAAATAAATTCAAGTGTTATGATAGACGCACAGGAGATGTATGCAAGCGCAGACCAGAACAACGAATCAATAACCATAGATCTGCAAAACCCCGTAAATACAATACGAATATACAATATTAGTTTAATTCAGAAAGAAGGCCCGAATCCTCCGTTCCTTGGTCCGTCTCCGCTTGGAATTCATTTTGTGGTGAATCAAAACGGTACGCTATCTATACTATCAAAATCCGCGATGCAGGCGTTTATAGCTGGAAACATCGGATATACATTAAAACCACGATCCTCGATATCGCTAGGTTACAATGGCTCAATGGAGTATGATAACCAATCCCTTTTCAAAACAAACCACACGTATGGGGTAACGATACTAACTAACGAAGGCTTATTGCAGACGAACATTACAACTTAATGGAAAGACCCCTATTGAAGAAATAGTCTTATCAATTGATAAGTCATCCGCAGATAGTTACGTAGTCCTGGGGCAGCGTAAGTGTACTCCTGGTATTGGAGTTGATGTTGTACAGCTGTACGTTCCGGCTTCTTGGAGCAACCACATACATGTCTCCAGTTGCAGGAATATCGACATACGCAAATTTTGTAGTCGGTACTAGGTTGAAAGCCCATTGTACTGTATCATTGTTTACATTTAGTTTTGAAACGCTAAGCGCCGATGAATTAAACCACAGAGCAGGGATAAGGTAGTATGTTGTACCCAAAATCCCAGAAACCGGATAAATAATATCATAACTATCGCTTACCAGCGTTGAATTTATGATCTGTAAAGAGGTCCGATTCAGAGCTATAATTGCAGCGCTTGATACATCCCCATTAATAGATGTGTTGAACACCGATATATAGAATTTGTTATTGATGGCAGTTGCAACGCCACCGATGGCATCCCAAGAAAGTGTAACTGTATGATATGTGTCTGCAGAAGCGTTCAATACATAAACGGCGCTCTTTCCGGATGTCAGGTATCCGACGAACGGTAACGTATTATTATAGTCAAACTCGTAGTAATCCGACCACACGTAGTTCGGCCATGTTATATTGTCTATTAGCCTGTATGAACTGCTGTTCAGTACGTAAAGCGTCGAACTTTCAGAAAGTGGGTCCTCAATGTTGGATAATATGAACATCTTAGAACCATTATCATTGAATGCCAATGATTCCCCATACAAAGATGAATTATTCGACCCCAGGGTAATATTGTAGATTATCTTCTGTGTGATGGTGTTTACTACGGTAAGCAGGTTCTTAAATGGAATGGAGCTCGAATAGTTGGAAGTTTGGTTATTGTAGTAGGTGATATACATCCTAGACTGGTTATTACCAAAGCCCACATAAGCCGGGTATCCTGCAAGCGGTATTGTGGTTATATTTTGTGTGCTGCTGTCTATCGCATACATGATATCTCCAGAATATACATACAATGAACTATTGTCTTGCGTCATTGTATAATTTTTATTCACCATGCTTGGAAGGATGATATTTGATTCCAATTTGAGGTCGATAGGGTTGTACATAGATATGTAGTTGCCTCCTGCAACAAACAGGGTGCTATTATCCCACGCTAATAGGCAGGATTCTGACCCCGGTGGCAGGGAAATAGAGCCAATTATGTTGTTGCTGCCCCAATAAACAGCGCTTATGTTGCCTATTCCCCGTATTGACAGAATGCTTTGGTTTGGATTGGAATAAGTTCCACTCGCGAAAAAGTCTTCAGTAAGCGATATGTATGGTATTGTTGTTGTGGATGTTGTAGTGGATGTTGTAGTGGATGTTGTTGTAGCAGAAGTGGTGCTTGATGATGTGGACGGTGTTGATTTCGATGAATTTGTGGTGGTGTTAGACTGTGTTGATATGGTGGAAGAAACGAGATGTCCGGTATGCGACGACAGCACCATTGCAGCTGCGCCCACCAAAACGACCACTATGACTACTATCAACGCAATCAATGGCGTTGCAAGCCCCTTATAAGATGTTTTATGTCTATTTGCCATAGTGCATCATATTTTTGGTTGTCCGCGCTTCTCGAATAAAGTATCAATGGAAACTTATAAATATCAATCAAAACAGAGCATTTGCGATGGTTGAATGGTCGATACAAAAGTGACATATAACGAAAAATTCGAAAAAATGATGGAAGAGACACACCAGAAGGTCTCTAAAATAAGGAGTGTTTTCTACAAGCAAGAGGAAGAAATACTTGACGTGGCAGGTACAAAGCTGCTTGAAGTGATGTTGGAGGGGGACAGGGCTTCCAAGGATCCGACAGGCAGGAACAGGACATATGAGCTTTTCAAAATTTTGAAGGGATTTCACGATTACGATTCCCATGAGGATGAGTTCGATGCATTGCAGATGCTCGGATTAGTCACTATCGGAGGCAATCATCGCGTAGAATTTACGGAAATTGGCAGAGCGGTATTCAAGGCATGGAATGTTATGATGGAAAGGTCAAAGTTACGAAGGGAGAAAGCAGCCCAACCACAACCAACCATGGCTGCAACCTCAGGCGTAAACGTTGAAGCGGCATTAAAGGGGTCTGCCATTGGCGCTGTTTTGCTTAGGCTTACTGGCGGTGAGTTAAAAGAAGACAATACACAACTATTTGTATTTGATCCACAAGCAATAGTGCCAGAAGAATCCATCTCAAGAACAGACCAGTAATTAAATTCTTTTAAATGATGAACAATCGAACAAGGTGAAGCAATGCCAAACAAATTTAGTGTTACAAGAAAGCTCAGCAGGGGGTCACTAGACACCCACGATGGCGGTCAACAGGTCAGGGAAAGGACCATAGAGGAGGCCTACAGGGGCATGTCTCTTGGCCATATATGCCATATAGCACAATCCACCCCATATATCAAGCAACAGCTTGCCTTGGCAACAGATCCGCGTCCCATAGTAAGGGCAAAGCTCAAGCTAAACCCAAGTTTGCGACCAGAGGCAAAATTGGCTCTGGAACAGTACGAAAAAGAGCATGCAGTAAAGCATCGCACGCTATAAGCCTAAGAAATGGGCAAGAACCATTACCTTTTAAATACCGTATGCTAATTATCCATATCTAGGCGATATTATGACAGAAGCGTATTGTGTTAAGTGCAAGAAGAAGTGCGAGATGAAGGATCCGAAGGAAGTGACCATGAAGAACGGAAAGAAGGCAGTAACCGGTACATGTCCTGCATGCGGCACCAAGATGTTCAAGATTGGAGGTAAGTAATTACTTCCATTATTTCTTTTTCTGTTTTATGGGCTGTTAGCGAGAGCCCAGTACCCATACTTCGGCTGTATTACCGTGCCATCCTCTTTTAGCATATTTAAATGATGTTCAGACAGGCTCTGAAGGCTTATTTTCTTCCCAAGCCTATCCTCTAATCTTTTCGCCAACTCTTCACGCTTCAGCCCATTTGGACCTGCTTCAGCCAGTAGGTCAATTATGGCATTTTTGACGGGCCTTTTCTTATGCCTCCTCGCATTGCTCTCCTTGAGATGGGTTCTCAAGAAGCCCGAAATCATCCTTTTGCTGAGTTCTATCTCAAGAACATCTCCCATTATTATCTCGTCAGCTTTCCATCTGTCCTCCCCGCTCTCCAATGCGCTATAGTACCTGGTCAGGCTCAATGCTGGCCTTATAAGCATGCTATAAACCATATTGGAAAGCACGTTCAAAGAGACGCGTCTAAATCCTTTATCGTTTGATTTGGAATCAACCCTGATCAGACCCACTGCCAACAGGTTGTGCACCGCTGTCTTGGCGCCCTCCTTCGCCGTTACCGGTCTGATTCCATAGCTTTTTTCAAAATCAGTTTCAAGCTCATTTATTTTGAACTTATGGTCTGGATTGTTTGTGAACCTTGCTATGATGTCCGACAGGTAGCGCTCCTTGAGCCTTGATACTATTTTTCCCTGGCTTCTGATTTTAGGGGCAATCTCCCTGGCGCTCTCGATTATGGCACTTTCGCCCTTTCTCAAGAGCTGCTCATCCGATAACGCGTATCTGACATTATAATCGCGCTTAGATGCGTCATACGAGACGAAACCTATGTCCCTAAGGTTGACGATGGTTTTCCATACGGAACCTTGGCTCGCGTTATCCAGGAACCTTGCTATCTGCGGAATCGTGGCTTGTTCGTTTGGCCTTTCAGCCACGTATGTTATCGCTCCTATTGTGTTGTATGGCCTGAAATGCTCGCCGAAAAGTTTCTGCATGGAACCGACCCCATGCGAGATTCCTGTCTCCTTTAGGGCGTTTACAAAGTTTATCGCATGTGCTGCCAGCGGTTTTGCTATCGCGCTCCCCTGCTTTGTCAGCGTGTAGGTGGGTGCGCCATGCGCACTCAATTCCCCTGTTCTTTTCACGATTCCACTGCTTACAAGTATGCCATCCTTTTTGCTTCCGTCCGGGCATTTTTGCATGAAATAATGGCTTATGTTCTCCCTCGAAATCAACGAAGACAAGCTCTCCGCATTGTTGTCTTTCAGATAATCTGTCAAAACGCCGTGGGCTCCGTCTATGGTAAATCTATCGCCCTCTTTAAGGCACAGTATAAGCAGAGCCACAACATCGTTGCTTACCGCCATGAGGAAAGGCGTTATGGCTGTAATATCCTCCCTCGTTGTCTTTGCCGTTTTCCGTTCTGGCTGTTTTGCCGCTATGGATTGCCCTGCTGTTTCCATATTAGAGCCAGATCTTGGTTCAGGTTTAGGTACTGTTGATTCTGATGGCATTTGCTCCAAAATCCTAAGATATAAGTGATATATAAAGCTTTTTACCGTCCCTTTATTATAGGACGCCCCGGGGAGGACTCGAACCTCCGACCTACTGGTTAACAGCCAGTCGCTCTACCTGCTGAGCTACCGAGGCATCATCTCTGTCAATAGTTTTGATATCTCATTTGGATTCGATTGTTTCTTTGTTTCCTTGAGCACGAGACCTATGAGGAACTGCAATGACTCTTTTCTTCCGGACCTATAATCCTCTATTGCCCTGCCGTTTTCTTTAAGCACCTTTGCTATTATATCCCTTAAATCTTCTTCCGATATATTTAATTTTGTTTTGTATAAGAGCTCTCCCGGCGAAACCCCTGTATCCACATATTCCTTTATCAGTTCCTTCGCGAACCTTTCATTAAGCTTCCCGTTCTCAATAAGCGCCAGGAACTCCACGAAACCCTTCGGCGTGACCTTCGAGTCCGAAATCTTTTCGGAACGCCAGTTGAGGCTTTTGAGCAGGTAGTTGACTGCCCATTTGGCCACAATGTCCGGATGTCCGTTTGATCTGCAGCACTCCTCGTAAAAATCTGCGAATCTCTTGTCTGTGTAAACTATAACGCCGGCATAATATTCTGTCAACCCGTATTGCGATACGAATCTTGCCACCCTCTGGTCCGGCAACTCCGGCATCAGTCTCTTTATTTTTGCAAGCCATTCGTCATCTATCCTTACCATTGGCAAGTCCGGATCGAAGATATACCCGTAATCGTCCTCATACTCCTTTTTCCTGAGGCTTTTTGTAGTTGAGGTAGTGGCATCGAAGTGCCTCGTTTCCCTGGCAATCTTCATTTGGGATCTCTTCAGGCTATTCTGCCTTATTATCTCATAGTTAAGAGCCTTCTCCACGTTTTCGAACCCTGTTATGTTCTTGACCTCCACTCTTTCGCCACCATCTATTGATACGTTGGCATCCACCCGTATTGTGGCCTCCTTTCCCGGATCATAAACTCCCGTATGCTCCAGCATGTTCATAAGTTTTTCAAGAAACGCCCTTGTTTGCTTTGGAGATGTGAAATCTGGTTCAGTGACAATCTCTGCCAACGGCACTCCTGATCTGTTGTAATCCATCAGCGTATATTCGGAGTTTGTTATGTCGCCTCCAACATGGACGAGCCTTGCAGGATCCTCCTCTATATGGACTCTCCTTATCCTTATCTTCAAGTCCCCCACGGAAAGCAAACCTTCGGTGGCCAAAGGGACCTCATACTGTGTTATCTGGTAGTTCTTTGACATGTCCGGATAGAAGTAAGTCTTCCTAGAGAAGAACATTGTCCTTGAAATGTTGCAGTTCAGGGCAAGAGCTATTGTCATACCGTGTTCTATCGCCTTCTTGCTGATCTTTGGTTTCGAACCGGGGAAACCAAGGCATATCGGGCATGTGTTCTCGTTCGGCCTCTTTCCCCTATGGTCCTGGCTGTCGCTGCAGAAGAGCTTGCTGTCCGTGTTCAATTGGCAATGGACCTCTAGTCCTATCATCACTCCCATATCACTCACATGCGCTTGCCAATGCGACAAGTTTGTTTTCGTTTAAATGGTCCGCTATTAATTGTATGCCGGATGGCAGCCCGTTTATCGTGCCTGCCGGCACCGATATCGTTGGGAACCCGCAGAGGTTCGGTGCGGTGGTAAGCCTGTCCATGGAATACGTCTGTGCTGGAGTCAAGCTGTTTATTTCGGAGAACTTTGGGGGCAGGATTGGCATTGACGGTGTTGCAATACTGTCATATCTTTTGAATGCAGCCTTGAATTCGCTTATTATCTTTCCCCTTATCTTCAGCGCCCGTATGTAATACGCATCCCTGTATCCAGACATCCTTGCGTATGTTCCCAGTATTATCCTGCGCTTCGCTTCCGTTCCAAATCCGAGCTCCCGTATGGCGCTGAAATACTCGTCATAGTTGCCGCTTATCTGTTTCTCAATCCCATACCTGATTCCGCAGAATTTGGCAAGGTTTGTCGAAGCTTCGCTTAGCGCTATTATGTAGTAGGCAGGCGTCGCATATTTTGTCAGCTTGAGCGAGAATTCCTCATAGGTGGCGCCCATTGATTCAAGAAGCTTTATGCTCTTCCAAACGTTTTCGGTTATGTCCTTGTCAACGCCATCAAAATATTCCTTTGGCACACCTATTTTCATCCCCTTGACGTCGTTTCCAATGGACTTCACGTAGTCTGTTGCGCCTCTATTCATGGACGTCGAATCCAACGGGTCATATCCGGAAATGATGGAAAGCCCAAGCGCGGCATCATAACTGCATTTTCCTATTACGCCTATCCTGTCCATGCTGTTTGCATAGTCTATGAGCCCCCATCTGGATACGAGGCCATAAGTTGGAGTCAATCCTACTGTTCCGGTGAAGGCAGCGGGCGCGGTTATGCTTCCGCCGGTAGACTGCGCGATCGCTATGTGCGGGAAATCTGCAGCATATGCGACACATGCGGCACCTCCGCTGCTCCCTCCACACACACGTTCCTTGTTGTGCGGGTTTTTCGGCGCGCCATAAGCACAGTTGGTTGAAAAAGTACCAAAACCAAATTCATCCATTGCCGTTTTGCCTATGACAAAACCGCCAGAAGCCTTTGCTTTGCTTACCGCTGTCGCATCAAATGGCGGGACATATGTGTCAAGAATCTTTGAACCTGCCGTAGTCCTAATACCCTTAGTGCATATGTTGTCCTTCACAGAAATAGGCAAAATCCCATTTGGCTTATCTTTAGCCATGGTTATGAAAGCGGAATATTCGTTAGAGATATTTGATGCACTTTGCATTACCTTTTCAATGAACTCTCCATTATCAAAATCCTGCGCCTTTACTCTTTCAAGATGCTCCTTCACAAGACTTCGTATTAATGATACCACCTAAATTATTTTTGGGCCTTTGTAGTAGTCTCCTTCCTTGTTTTCCGTCGCAGACAAAGGATCCCACGCATTGTCTTTTTCTTTTGACGCTGTATCTTCCCTGAATGCATTTTCCACGCTTAACGGATGGAAAGCCGCGTCTACTCCTGTTATGTCCACCTCCTCCAATATCCTGAAGCTCTCGAGCACGTCGTTAAGGTCCTTCGAATAACCTGTCATCTCCTCGTTCGTGAGATTTAGTTTTGATATAAGGGAGATGTGCCTTACCAAATCCTCATCTATTTTCCAATAATCCTTCATAATATATCGAGAGTAATTGTTTTGCATACTTATTTAAGAATTGTGTCCATTGAAGAGTGGATTATAACAAAATTCCGATAAAAGTTCAACCAAAACGGCACGAATTCCAGAATTCTCCCTAAAATTCCACTATAAGGTGCAAACATAAAAATATATAAATTGATTCGATTCAATAATAGTAGCGACTAGCGACGAAAAAACGGTGTTTTTAATGGTGAAATATATATTGGCAAGGCAGCTCGTTGGGAAGAAGGTAATAACCTTAGATGGATACGATGTTGGTAGGACTGTAGACATTGAGATTAACCCAGTATCTGGAAAGATATTGAATCTCTTGGTTGAGCCCGATATGGACAGTGAAATCGCCAACAAGCTCAAAGTTGATGGGGGTCAAGTGAAAATCGCGATAGATTCATTGCATGCCGTCAACAACTATGTGATGGTTGACAGGAAAAATCTCTGATCTTAAAGCAACGGTGTTTGCATCATAATTTGCGGAGGTGATGAGGCTGGCAGGGGTGCCGTACTAGGGCCTCTTGTCATATCCTTGGTCTCTGTAAAGTCCGGAGGCGAAAAAAGGCTGGCTTCCCTTGGGGTAAGGGACTCGAAGTTGCTTTCCCCAGAGAAAAGGGAATCTCTTTTTGACAAGATACACAAGGCATCTAGCGAAGTCCTTGTCGACTTCATATTTCCGGAGGACATAAACAAGGCGATGCAGAGCAACATATCGTTAAACGAACTGGAGGCGGTAAGGTTCGCCAGGCTGTTCGACAAGGTTAACGAGGACCCAAATGTGCTGTATCTGGATTCGCCAGACGTCATAGCGCATAAGTTTGGCATGCGCGTCAACATATACAGCACGAAAACAACAAACGTTGCCGGCGTGAAGTCCGAGAAGGAGAAGGGCAAGCATTACACTAAGATAGTGGCGGAGCATAAGGCTGATGCAAGATATCCTGTAGTATCCGCTGCTAGCATAATTGCAAAGGTCTCAAGGGACAGGGCCATAAAGGAACTGGGGGAATCGCTTGGCTTGTCCATAGGTTCCGGCTATCCGTCAGACCAGAAGACAATAGATGTGATAAGGGAGAACTTCAAGAATGAGCAATTCAGAAAGAACGTAAGGGAGTACTGGATAACCATAGATGGCATAAAGCAGACAAAGATGGGGCTGTTCCTAAATTCATCAAAAGGCAAGTAATAGCCCTAAATGAGTAATTAGTCCTGGTCGTGGCTCATGTGAGGAAGACGTATGGCTTGTTTTTATCGGCGGAGTCTATCACGAGCCTTGTCGCGCTATCAAGATCATCTCCTACTGCGAACATTCCATGGTTTTTCAACATAAGTACCGCTACTGCTTTGAGATATTCCACTGTGTCATATCCGAGCTCTTCCGTTCCGTAAGGTATCTCCTCTTTTGTAACTGTTATTCCTCTTCCATCCTTTGGACCTGCATTGACGTGGGATATCGCCTTTATGTTCTGGATGCTCTGGTATATTATCCAATGGGTTATCGTCTCAGATGATGGCCTTTTTGAACCCGCAAAATAGACATTATCCTTCTCCACCGCATACACAAACACGATTTCATCTGGCTTTATGTCGGAGAGTCTTGCACCTGTTGAGGTTATTAGTATGCCCCCCGGAACCCTCATGCTGAGATTTCCACCAGTCCCTATGGCTAACCCATTTTTAGCTATCTCCTTGCCATTGGCTATGAACCTTTGCGAATTGTCCTGTATCACTTGCTCGATGCTGATTGAATCTGGGCGTTTCACTCCATCTTTTCCTATCATAATATCACGCGCTCAGAAGCCTGGATCCAAATGTTATTGGATGCTGTGGATATTCTGTTTCTACCTTGTATCCAAGCCCCCTTAAAATATTCTCAACCTCTGTGCAGGTCCTTTCTCCCTCTATAATGTGGTAAGATGCAACCGCCAGATTCACATCCCCCTCAAGGGTTTTGGTTGCACCCCTAAGCGCCTGAAGTTCGGATCCCTCTATGTCCATCTTTATGAAATTGACTTTCTGCACACCGAGCCTCCCAAGTTCCTCATCTAGCGTGACGGCCTCGACCTCTCTACCGGTCAGCGTACCTCCAAAGAACGAGGATCCAGCAGTATGCTTGTCCGTAAAGAAGAGAATCTTCTTCTTGTTCCACAGCGCCTTGTTTATCACTGTCACATTGGTCAAGCCATTCAGCTCTATGTTTGCCAGCAGACGCCTGTAGTTGACGGAATCAGGTTCAAAGACTATGACCCTGCCTGTTTCTCCAACGGCCTTTGCGGCGTATATGGCGAACGTGCCCTCATAACCACCAGCATCCACCACAACATCCCCTGGCCGCAGTTCATAATGGCCTAGGTAACCGGGGTTCTCCTCCCGGAATGCGACCTTCCATGGTTTGTACTCCATGTCATATTGCGTAAGCTCACCCTCATTCCAGCTGCAGAATCGAAGCACATGGCCTCTAAAAATTATTTCGACAAAACCCTCGAGCCACTTTCTCTCCTCCATCACCGGCCTCAATCTATAAAGAAGTTCCTCATCGGAAAGGTCCGTGTTGTTAACGGTCAGATCGTAATCAAGGCCGAGGATTTCACTTTTTTGATACATGGATGCGATTTCCTCGGATTTCCACCTTACATTGTCCCCGCCCGTCCTCCTCTGCAGCCTTTGCAAGGTCAGGTCTAGCGGAGCTGAAACGTGTATCATCCTTACATCGGCAATCTTCTGCAACTTCTCCAGTATGTCGTGCGCGTAAGGCCTGATCATCGTATTCTCCAAACACATCTTCCCATTCCGTTCAAGGAATTCGAATATTGCGCGTTCTGCCGACGGCTCAGCCCTCCGCAGGAAATCTTCAGCATTTTCATTCTGCTCCTTTGTGAATATGTTCTCATATTCCAGAAACGGGACTCCGAACTCCCTCTCTATAAGCTTGCCTATCCTTGTCTTGCCGCTGCCCAGCGGGCCCACAAGCAAGAAAACCTCCTTCATGCTGCTCTTATGTTGCTTCTCCGCTATGCTATGTTGTTGTTGCGCTAAAGACACATCATCACCTTTAATTATTGGGTTAAATGTATACCTTTAAATTAGATTACGGATACTTCGTCTAGTGCCATATACGCCTATAACGAAAAGTAATCGTTTTGATGGATGGTCCGGATCTGTAATGGAATGCGTAGCGGCAGGGCTAAATATATCTTCACTCTAGCCCTATTAAGGATCTGTGGCGCAACTTGGATAGCGCGCCTGGCTTCGGACCAGGCGGTTGCGGGTTCAAATCCCGCCAGATCCGTTATGTTGTCTTCTGTTAAACGTATCCTTTTTAAGCAGAAAAGGAATCAAAACCCTTAAATATCATGTCGGATTTGAGTGGTATGTGGCAATATGTTCAATCCAAGGCCTTTAGTGCCAGGTATACAACCGTACAAACCAGCCACCGCAATATACGTGCCAATGGACATGGATAGGCCAGAGAAGCAGCAGGGGCTTACAAGCCTTGCATTTATGGTAGGCGTAGAGAGGGGAAGGCTGCTTGGCGGCCTTCTTAGAGGACCACAAAGCAAAGATGATACATCTGAAGATGCACACAGAAGTGTTACCAACCCAATGATGAAAGCTCAGTATGAAAACTCTGCAAAAGGCGACGTTGTGGATATGTTTAAATGGAGGGCGTTCGGTCTACCAGCTCAGAGCGAGGCATCGAAGACACTTCTGCTGCCGCCATGGTTAATCGACATGCTATATAGGGGCATGCGCCAGGGTGTCTCGGAAATAGTTAAGGATGAGAGCAAGGATTTGCAAATATGACGCATGCGGTCCAAAACGTGTGGAGCTTGTCCTTTGCCGCCGCTTTTGATAAGATATAAATAGCCCCATAACGAGGTTTTTACGTGGAAAACATAATATTCAAGCAAAAGCAGGCCAAGATACTGATGGCCATGCGGAGCACACAGCAGCCATGGTACATCTCCACTTTGGCAAAGGCATGCGATACAACATATGTGCACACGACCAACTTCATAAACAAGTGCGAAAGCCTTGGGTTGGTGACAAATGTCAAGCATGGCAGGATAAAGGAGATAAAGCTGACGGATAAGGGGGCGCAGGTTGCAGACAAGCTGCTTGACATCAACAATCTGCTTAATCAGAAACAACCGCAACAGCCACCACAACCTCCGAAACCCCAGATGGAAGCCCCGCCGCAGCCACCACAGCCTCCACAGGAGAAAACCGAAAAGAAGTGAATGTATGATACTTGTAACTGGAGCATCTGGTCATCTCGGTACGCATCTGGTGAAAAGGCTGGTTTCCGATGAGGAACAAGTGAGGGTTATTGTAAATAAGCATCCATTCAACATGTCTGGCGTTGAAATAGTACATAGGGACATAACAGATGGCGATTTTGCAAGGCAAGCGCTTGATGGGATAGAAACAGTTTACCATCTCGCAGCAATGGTGGATGGCTATGGTGTAATGCCAAAGGATATGGTTTACAAGGTAAATGTGCTTGGCACAAAGAACCTGATAGAAAACTTTAATGGCAATCGCTTCATCTACATGTCGACAACATCGGTATATGGCTATGATATGAAGGAGAACCCGGCAAAGCCAACAACACAGTACAATCCTCTTTCGTATTACGCAAAAACGAAGGTAGAGGCTGAGAAGATTGTCCTTGCGCACAACGGGATAGTGATGCGCGCTCCTGTGATACTCGGACCAGGTTTCAACAAGTCATTCGATGACCTTCTGAACAGGCTTGCCAAAGGCAAGATGATAGTAATAGGGAATGGAAACAACCACATTCAATGGATACACGTAAACGATTTGATGGATGCGCTAATTCTTGCAAAGGAGAAGGGTATTTCTGGAAATGTTTATCTTGTTGCAGGAAAGGATGTCACTACACAAGCCGGGCTTTACGAAAAATTGGCAAGTGCGATGGGAGCAGAGTCTCCCAAAAAGCATGTTTCCCTGACTACTGTCAAGATGGCAGCGTCATTCGGTTCATTGAAGTCCAAGTTAACCGGCAAACAACCTAAATTAAGGATGGAGTATGTAAACAGACTCGTATCTGATAGACGGTTCGACATATCAAAGGCAGAAACAGATCTTGGATTCAATCCAAAAGTAACATATGAAAAGTGGGCACAGGAATTGGTATCCAGTTATAAAGATCAAAAACAATAAATATCAGGAAAAGAGCTTAACTAATTGATTTTATGAAGGAGGAAGAGCATTCTACTGCAAATGAAGATTTATCAACGATAGACCCCGAAGACCATGAAGAAAGGATGCGAGAACAAAGAGGAATAATGGACAGGTTATATGGGCTTGCAGACCGTATTTTGAAGGTTACTGAATCCAATATGGAGCTTACTTCTGAGATTAAGGCCGAAATGGATGCACTGCCTCAAAACCAGAAGGATGCGTTAGCTACTATCTTAGTCCTTGCTGCTCAAGGCAGTGCGCTAAAGAGAAAGGAGCTTGCAGAGACGAAGTTCGTAGTTGAATTGGCAAGAAGGTCTGCAAAGGAACTAGAGGAAACCAGAGCCGCAGCCATAAAAGAGCTGAAGGCAAAGCCAAAGCTCACCAAAACACAAGCGGAATACCTAAAAGAGCTCCATAAGGCGGAGAAAGATGAGATGTTCGGATGGGATGCGAACCATAATATGGAACATGCATCGGTAAACGTAGATAAACTAACGCTGACCGACTTTGCCATTGTCAATATATTGTATGGAAAGGAGCTGCTCGCTAGATCGGTAAAGAAAAAGGGCCTTCCATGGCTAGCCAAAGGCGACGCATTGGGCGCTTTTTATGCATTCAAGAGTATTGTAGAGATAGATTCAAGCGACTGTTATAAGTTCTTTGAGCCAAGTGAAAAAGATACCCCGATACCAAAAGCGCTTGTCGAAGAGGCCACAAGGCTTGCAAACATCATCGCAAGGGCGTGGACACGCGGGCAGGCGATGGATTATCTAGACAACAAGATGCACGGCAGGGCCTGCGATTTCGGTTTCCGCGACACTATGAAGAAGGCCGGAATAGAGAGGTTCTCTTTAGAAGGATTTGAAGCTTTTATATTTGGAAAGAACATGAACGAGAACCAGCCATCCGAGATAGTAAATGCGGATCATGCTGTGGAATGTCTTGCTGAAACAGGAGAACCTGAAGATATACCTGTATTGAGTGTAATCCACGAGATGTGCTGGGAAGGGTGCATGGAAGGATATTGTTCAAGTGCAGAGCACGCCATACTTTCAAGGGCAATAGCATCTGTTGCGGTAGAATCCGTAAAAAGCGACATATATGCGCTTGGGATAAGCTACGATGTTGACATCAAAACACTGGTGCGCAATGTTGGGATAATGATAGACAGCCTTGGTTATTCAGAATTATTCTTTACGTTTGGTGGGCTTAGTGATTTCGCCGAATTGCCGCAAAATCCGACAGACAGGGAAATCGCACTGATAAAGATTAAAGCGGCAAAGGAGGAGCAGCTTGATCAAAAACTCACGAAGGAATTGGATCCGACAGTAAAGAATCGCTTCACTAGAGCAGTAATGGAATTTGGAATCAAGTATGGCCTTCTTGAAGAGGCATCAAACGAGAGCGGCCCATATGCTGAATGCAAGCTAACGGAAAAGGGCAAGCAACTGATTACGCTTGTTCTAAAGCAGGCTCCAAGACTTGAAATCAAGCACAGCGACGATGGAATGGTTACGATAATCCATCACGTGAACCCAAAACAAGAAGCCCCGCAGCTGCCTCTTCCTTCGTTAAGGGAAGGGCCAACCGCATCAACAGCAAAGGAACCGCTTAGGAGCAAATCATAAAATTAGTCCAATATCAAATATGCTGTAAGGCATAAATATCAGGATAGTCTTAATAACATATTAGAGAACGATGAGAACCCACCAACAGGAAGCGAGCGACCGCTTGCCTGCAAATAACCTAAGGGAAAATATACTAAGGGTACTGCAGCCATCACAGGAGAATGTGCCCGTTTCAAACAAACCAGCAGAGTTCAGGACGATGGGTCCGAAGTCAAGGCTCTTTACGTATGGCATGCTGCAAAATCCGGTATTTAACGAATTCATGCACACATTCGTAAAGGACCCGGACGGCACAAAATGGGGCATATCGCTGCAGTCGTTTGAACTGTACAAGAGCAATCCGAAACTCTTCATGGAGCTGTTTCCAAGCGTGCTTGCAATAAGGGTAGCCGAAGACAGGTTCGGAGTGAGCGCCAAAGTCAACGTAGATTCCCAGAGATTCCATGGTTATGCATATAGGGGCGAACATCCGATCACGGAGAAACCTACAGCGTCAAGGATACTGGAGATACCAAAGTTTGGAAAGCTCCAACCAAAAGAAAACGCAAGAACCAATCTTTACGAGGGGCTGGCATCATCAATGAATCCTTTGGTGCCGTTTGCCGATGAAATAAAATACACAATAACAGTCACAAAATCCGCAGCGCAGCCATTCACGATTAAAGAGGATGGAAGGATACCGTACGCGACTCCAGACGGCAGCGTATTCGTGATAGATTTCGAGAAAGTCAGGAATGGAAGCATACCTGTGGTGAATCCCTCAATAGAGGCTAACTATTCGGAGTTGCAATGGCTTGATCAGGTGGACATATTGGCTGGGTTGCCACAGGGAACAGTAAAAGGCATCTATGTAAGCAGGCAGACGGCTCTGGAAGCCCTTAAGAGCGCCACAAGCACGGCCGAAAGGGAATGGCTTATTAACACCTTAATAGTGCACGGATACTCCACGCTTGATGCATTCAGGATGCTGGGCCCTATTGATATAATGTATTTGATAAATCACGATACCTCGCTCATGGAGCCCAGGTTTTCCCAAGTGACAAGCGATTCCGTGCAAAGGGTCAGCAACGTAGTATCAAGGCTGGAAAGGACGGACCTTGAGCTAGACGAGCAGAAAGAGATGGGGGAAGAGCTGACGGGCTTCCTAAGAAAGTTCGAAGAGAACTGAAACAAAAATAGATATTCAGACTACGTCTACTGTTACCTTCTTCTTTACCGCATTCAGTATGTGGCCATAATCCCTGTAATGCGCCATTGCGGTAAGGCTAAGCGTGTATTCCCCCGCATCAGAATTCAATCCCGAAAATACCTCCATCTTCACCTCCTTCTCTTCGTTTGGGGCAAGCTCACCGACTCTTACCTCCCTTTCCTTTGAAAGGCCTATCCCTTCAAATCCAAGCTGCGATGGAAGCTGTGCGACGACCGATGTCAGCAACGGCTCCTTTGTTATGTTCCTTATCTTCACGTAAAGAGTAGACGAACTTTTCTTCTTTGCATAAAGCTTGTAAGGTATCCATTCTGTCGAAACAATAAACGGAGAGTTCTTTGTAAGCTCCGCTGCCACGTTCTTTTTTCCAAAAAGATTGCTGAAGATTCCCATGAAATCGCCTTTAGCTAATACTATGTTAGCAATATGTTTCTGTATAATCACGCTTATATAGTTTGTCCTTCAATTTATATATAGAGAAGTGAACTCCTAGGGGAGAATAACCAGGCGGTTATACTCCCATATGGCGAGCCAATGCCGATAAAGTATAATCTGACAAAGTACGACATGTTAATGGGAAAAGTGAAAAAAATCGCGACCGCAAAGAAAGAACAGAAAGCAATGACGCCAGAAGAACTCATGAACATGTACAAGGCAATCATAGTGGCATCTTTCGCTTCCGGGCACTCCTGGAAGACGTACAAGATACTTACGTCCCAGCCGCAACCTACTGCTATGAACAATCCCGATGTTAAAAACGAGCACGTCGAAGCGAGGAACACCAAGTGGAAGCAGATAAGCCCGTTCGACATAGGCGAAATAGCAAAGCTCAGCGTCCAAGACTCGACGTTTTCCGAATGGCTCTTCTATAACGTTGAGCAAGAGCACCACGATGGGTATAAAAAAGCCTGGATGTCTCTCAATGTGGAATTCAACGAGGCATGTGACGATGTAGAAAGGGAAGAGGCCCGCTAAAATGCATTTTCTTGTAGTGCAATATCTCATTTTGTAGCAAAATAAAATTTAGCCGCAATCCCCCTATTTAAATGTTGATTGTTCAATTACTTTGGTGAAAGGCGATTAGCATGGAAACTCAAAACACTAATCCTAAATTTGTGATTAAGAGGGACAAATCTAAGGTCCAATTCAACAGTGCGAAGGTCGAGCACGCGATAAATGCTGCGTACGGCGACATTTACCTGGAAAAGGACAAGGATGAAATGGCCGATTCTGCAAGGAGCGTTACCAGGCAAGTGGTGG
This sequence comes from Candidatus Martarchaeota archaeon, assembly GCA_023485505.1. GTDB lineage: Archaea > Micrarchaeota > Micrarchaeia > Micrarchaeales > Micrarchaeaceae > JAJZYD01. Next base: position 48,396 of record JAMCZN010000041.1, read on the forward strand.
AGGAGCTCAGAAAGGTAAACAAGGAGGAGATAAGCGTCGAAGAGGTGCAGGACATCGTAGAGATGGTCCTGATGAAGACCGATCCTAACGTAGCAAAATCATACATACTATACAGGAACAAGCACGCGGAGATGAGGGCGTTCAGGCTTTCCCTGGGGATACCTCAGGATGACCTTAAGATACCGTTGAATTCCCTTATAGTGCTTGCCGCAAGGTACCTGCTAAAGGATGAAAATGGAAAGATCGTCGAGACCCCGAAGCAGCTGTTCGAGAGAGTCGCAAAGGCGATATCTGCCTCTGAGCTCAAGTACGGAAAGACAGAAGACGAGGCAAAATCCATAGAGAAGGAATTCTTCGAGGCAATGACCAATTTCAAGTTCATGCCAAATTCGCCAACTCTTATGAATGCTGGAACAAAGGGTGGCCAGCTTAGCGCATGTTTTGTCCTTCCTGTAGGAGACTCGATAGAAGAAATATACGATGCCCTGAAATATCAGGCGCTCGTTCACAAGACGGGAGGCGGCACCGGATTCTCATTTTCAAGGCTCAGGCCAAGGAACGATTTCGTCAAAAGCACAAGCGGAGTTGCCTCAGGTCCAATATCATTCATGAAGATATTCGATGCAAGCACAGAGGAGATAAAACAGGGAGGCAAGCGCAGGGGCGCGAACATGGGAATACTTAGCATAATGCATCCTGACGTGCTTGATTTCATAGTCCTAAAGGAAAAGGAGGGCACTCTCAGGAACTTCAACATTTCCGTAGGCGTGACCGACGAATTCATGAAAGCGTTAAAGGAGAACAAGGACTACAGCTTGAGGCATCCAAAAGACGGAAAGCCGGTGGCGAAGCTCAACGCAAGGGCGGTCTGGAACCTTATAGTCACCATGGCATGGAAGACAGGGGATCCGGGACTCATATTCCTTGACAGGATGAACTCCAGCTACTCGAATCCGGTTCCAAAGCTTGGCCCGATAGAGTCGACAAATCCATGCGGTGAGGTCCCGTTGTATCCGTTCGATTCGTGCAACCTCGGTTCAATAAACCTGGTTAAGATGGTAAAGAAGACGGACCACCATTACGAGGTGGACTGGGACGAGCTGAGAAGATACACAAGACTCGCGACAAGGTTCCTTGACGACGTGGTTGATGCAAATTCATATCCATTGCCACAGATAGACCAGGTGAGCAGGCAGATAAGAAGGCTAGGACTTGGGGTAATGGGCTGGGCAGATCTATTGATAAAGCTTGGAATAAGATATGACAGCAACGAGGCTCTCGCGCTTGCGGAGAAGGTTATGCAGTTCATAACGGAGAATGCAAGGAAGATGAGCGAGGAGCTCGCGGAGGAGCGAGGTCCATTCCCTCTGTTCAAGGACAGCATATGGGCAAGGCTCGGCTACAAGCCATTGAGGAATGCCACTGTCACAACCGTGGCACCAACAGGCACGATAAGCATAATAAGCGGAGGCTGCTCACAGGGCATAGAGCCGATATTCTCAGTGGTATACCTAAGGAACGTTAGGGACACAATAGGATCTAACCTGATAGAGGTAAACAACGAGTTCGAATCTTATTCGCTTGAGCATAACTTCTACAGCGAAGAACTGATGCAAAAGCTGGCCAACAAGGTCTCAATACAGGATGTTGATGAGGTTCCGGAGAAAGTAAGGAGGGTATTTGTCACGGCATTCGACATATCCCCGGAATGGCATGTCAAGATGCAGGCCGCATTCCAGAAATACACCGATAACGGAGTATCAAAGACGATAAACTTCCCAAGCTGGGCAACGCCTCAGGACATAGAGCGGGCTTATGAGCTTGCGTGGGACCTCAACTGCAAGGGCATCACAGTATACAGGGACTCATCAAAGACCATACAGGTGCTGCAAGCGGTGAAGAGCGAAAGCGCACAGCGCGGCCTTGATTCGATAAAGCAGGCTCACGAAAAGAAAAACGAAGCAGCAAAAGCGGTCAGCATGGCAACGATAATGAGTTCTGCGCAGACATATACCCTTACTACCGATGAACAGGTCAGGTGCCCAGAATGCGGTACCGGCATGATATCTGGTGGAGGATGCTTCACCTGCCCAAAATGCGCTTATAGCAAGTGCGCCTAAGGCTCGTGGTGGCCAATATCATTGGATATTATCTCCAAATGGGCTTCTACAGCGGCAATGGTAATAGAACTTTTCATTACATTTAGTATCAGTTCTAGCGTGTTGTAGACATCATCAGGATATGCATTCCTTTCGATCAATGTTTTTAGTATGTTATCAATGCTCTTAAAGATCCTTACGCTTCCATCCTTTGCCTCTGTTTTGCTTAGCTTAGTGCCCATCGCAAAACTATCATACTCTTTAAGTATGTCTGCAACGTCTTTAATCACGCTGGTCCTTTCACCGATATTTTCAAAACCCATCACGGTCTCAAGCAGCTGCGCCACCACGGACCCACCAAAGAAATCAACCCTCTTCGGCTCTTTTTCTGTCCTTATCATTTCCACAGGTGCGCTGGAATCGGAATGTGGTTCTGCGCTTTGCGGTTTCGTTTCTGTTTCCAGTTCCCATCTGTTTATTCCGGATGTGCTCGCGTAAATAGTTTTAAGCGCGTCAACGCATTCCGGAACTGCAAGCGCATTCTCATCCCCGTATACCTCTCCAAACACGTCAAGGAACTTCTGCGAAATGTCACTTCCAAACAGTTTTAGGAATCCAGCAGAGCTTCTGCTAGTGTTATTAAACAGCTGTGCTAGATTGCCTCTAAGAGCTTCGTTGTCTATTGATGCAGTTGCCATAGTTCCACGAATAACCCTAAGTTATCCTGATATTTAAAGGTGCATGCCTACTTGGTAAGCACTTCGCAGCCATCCTTTGTGACCAGCACTTCCGCCTCTGCCTGGGTAATCATACCGGAGCCAACGAGCATCGGATACTGCTGTATTGAACCGCTTCTAAGAAGATCCCTTATGGCAAGATAAAGCTTGAACTTGTCGCTTATCACGTTTGAAAGCCATCTCACTGCAAAAGGTTCGCTTCCATATTTTTCAGATATCTCCTTGAGGACCTTTCTTGAATCTGGGGAACGGACCAATCCCTCACCAGCGAATCCGTAGATCTCGCAGACATCGCTTTCCACTATCAGGTCTCTGTTTCCGCTGGTCGCGAATGGCTCTATGGCAACCGTCATGCCCTCTTCAAGCACCGTATCGTCCCCATTGTAATAATTTGGTACAAATATGTCCGAATGCAGTTCATGGACCTTTACCAGATGGCCGCCAAGGTTCCTTATAGGGCTGAATCCCATGCTCTCTATCGTATCCTCTATAACTTTTCCTATTTCCTTTACCGCAACCCCGTGTCTTATTGTCGCGATTGCATTTTCAAGTGCCTTTTTCGATGCGTCTACCAGCTTTGCATTCTCTTCCGAAAGGTCTACCGTGACTGCGCAATCTCCAAGGATTCCATCCTTTGCAACGCCAAAGTCGACCTTTACGATATCATTCTCCCCAAAAACCTTCTCATCTGACAGTGTTGGCGTATAGTGCGCGGCCTCCTCATTTACCGAAAGATTAATTGGAAAAGCGCATCCGAAACCGTTGTCCTTTACAAAAGATTCGACCTTCTGCGCGACATCCAAGAGCTTTGCTCCCGGCTTCACCATGTCTCTGGCCATAAGCAGTGCCTTGTAGGAGAAGCTCCCGACCTCTCTTGTCGTTTTTATGTCAATTTCCTCCATGCAATCGCTCTAAAGTGCCTTAAGGTGTAGAATATCCGTTTGTCCAGGAACCCGTGTATATCACGTTGTTCGGCGTTCCGTTGTTTCCATTTCCGCTGTAATCGTCGGCATTTCCATTAAGCGGCCACCACCCCACCAGGTACTGGAGGTTTATCGGAGCCGCGCCTATGCCTGCCGCATACTGGTTGGTTATCTCCTGTTGTGAAAGTGTTATATTGTAAACCTGTATGTTGGCCATTAACCCATCAACATTGTACTGGTTGCCGGTATAATCTCCAAAATCGAGAGTTTCGCTGCTTGAGCCCCATGGCGCCACGGTTATCGGAGCTGGGCTGTCTCCGAGCGCGCCTCCGTTTACTGAAATGAAGCCATTGCTCCCGACTGTGCCTTCTACCGCTATGAAGCTCCATTGGTTTTGCGTTGTCGGTGTTCCATATATCCATCCCAATCCATTTGGCGAGTATTCGGTGGCCCATCCTATCTGGAATGCCTGTACTGGTGTCGTTGTTAAAGCGACCCCCAGCCAATTAGTGCTGGCTGTCGGCTCAAACCACATCGTTATAGTATAACTGTTGCCTGTTGCCGGTGCAACGGCTGGAACAGAAGCCATGATGTTTGATGAGGCAGATGCGCTGAACTGTGCGACATATTGGGGCAGTTCCCCATTGCAGCTTCCCTCAAGGCTTTTTATTGCGCCGTTCTGAACAACTTTGCACGAGCCCGGCTGCGCCTTTGGGGCAAACGTATTTGGATTGAAGACTCCCAATTCAAAAAGCATGAAAAGCACCAACCCTATTATAAGAATCGCCCAGCTATAGCTCATCAGGTATTCCATTGCGCTCTGGGATTTGTGTTTTTTATCAGTTCTGCTCCTGGTCATCAGTAGCTATTGAAAAGCAAGGTTTAAAGGGATTAGCGAAAATGGCGTTAAGAACCGCGTTATCCATATGCCTCTTATAGGTCTTTGATGAGTCGGACAGTTATCGATCCTTCTAAAATGGAATGATCCGATTGCGAACCTTCCAAGGAAAAACCATCCCATTGAGACCAGCGCATCCATTCCCGCCCATTTTCAGATATTTAGCGCTATAACCTGCTCTGCTTGCCCTTGTTCTTCAGTTCCTCTTCGGTGAAGTCGAGCTCCTTCAGTATCCTCATCGTAGCCGGAAGGACCTGGTGATTTATGTAATAGTCCGGATCGTAATCCTTTGCAAACTCCTCGAGTTCCGCCCTTTCGGATACCGATGTGCCATGCCTTGTCACGACATAACCTATGAGCGAATGCTCCACTTCATCCCTTGTCTTCTGGCCCCGTTGCACCGCCTTTTTTGCAGCTGCGACCTCCGGGGACATTGTGTCGTATGAATCTATCCCCTTTCTGAGCTGCGTGTTTATCACCAGCTCGCTTATCGGCACCTTTCCCTCGCGCAATTCGTCTATGACATTCCTGACTATCGCAGCGGCGCTGTCCTTTGAGCCCTCTTTCAATATGGTTTCAAGAACCCTCCTCTGTGTCTCCCTTGCTATCTTTGACCAGTCCCTTCTTACGAGTTCAAATCCGCGTATCTTGATCCTTCCCGATTCTGCTATGAGCGCATACTTCTTCTTCGCTCCTGCAACTCCCTTTTCCGTCTTTTTGCCAACAAATACTCCTCTTGTGTAGAAGTCCTCAAGCTCCAGCTCCATGCTTTCCGGCAGTTTCTTGTTTTCCCCTTTCATGAACTCTATTGCTTCGTCTTTTGTGTGGTTTTCCAGAAGCACCACTATTGAATCGGTATCGCTGTACAGGACCCTGAGCCCGAAAGCCTCAGAATCGGCTATGGTCTGCTGTATGTACTGCCTTCCATATGCGGTAACGCTTGCTGCGCAGTCCCTGGAGTAATATCTTGACCTTGCATAACCCAGATAGCCATAGAAGGAGTTGGACACTATCTTGAGCGCAGTCGTCCTTGCGCCAAGCTCTATGTTGCCCGGGTCCTTCTTGAACAGCTTCTTTACCACTGACCTTTGGTCTATCAGCAGCTTTAGCACCACGGGCATAACGCTTTTCCTTTTTTTGTCGAATTTCGTCCCTATTGGGGATTCATAGTACTCTTCACATTCGGCGCATATGGAAGACGGGTCTATGTTGTGGGATATGATTATCGAGGGATACATGCCCCTAAAGTCGAATATCGCAAGATTGCTGTATATTCCCGGATCTGGCGTCTTCACGTACGCGCCCTCTATCGGGTTTGCTTCGCGGACCTTCATCTCCATCTCATTTGGCTTGTTCGGGATTATTTCATTGAACTCCTGCGCATATCTCATAAGCGTAAACTCCACGAGTTGCCCCGGCGTAGAGACCGCGACATCAGTAAGCATGTCTCCCGTGACCTTTGAAAGCTCTATCACTATCGGGGTTACGGTATTGTAGACCTCCATTAGCGCATCTGAATCGTTTAGGTTGTACGTTGCAAGTTCCTCCAGTTCCTTGGAACTGCCGTCCCATAACTTCCAGATGAACTTCTTTTCAACCGTTACCTTCTTTCCCGGGCTTATCGCCTCATATACATTCTTCAGCGTATAGCTGTTGAGCTTTAGTATCCGTTCAGAAGCGCCCACAGTGGCAACGAACCTTGTGACGAGATAAGCGTCAACGTGCACCCTTCCGGATATCTTTACCCTATCAACCAGGCCATGCCTCTCTATCCTCGTTCCCCCGACAAACCTGCCAAGGTCAAACTCTAGGCCCAGCCTTCTTGACCTGTCTGAAAGATACCTGATATCGAAGTTTGCGGAGTTGTAGCCCGTGATTATGTCTATGTCAAGATCGTTTACGATCTGCACAAACCTCTTTATCATGGCTTTTTCGTTTTCAACCACCTCGACGAATTCCTTCTCTATGTTCTTGTAAGTTATGACTCCCTTCCCTGTTTTTCCGTTTGCGACATAGGAATAACTTATCATTATCACAGGATCCGTGTCCGGCCTCGTGATGACCAGCGGGTTGTAAACCTCTATATCAAAGCACAGAAGATTTGTGTCGATCTTTGGTTTCTTTTCCTCATCAATCTTCTTTATAGAAACTAAAGAAAGCCTTCCGTTGTCATCCTTGAACTGTATCGAGTATGGCGTAAATGGAAACAGCCCGGAATTGAGCATATACCTCTTTGCGAACGGTATGTCATATTCGTAACAATTTCCAAACTTTAGCAATGAGTCTGCGAGCTTTGGCACTTGTATCGGCGCCCTCGTATAAACCTTGTAGGAATTTGCTTTTTTCCCGAACAGCGTGAGCTCGCCCCCCTCAACGTTTGTCGGCTTTATGACAGATGAGCCGTCAAATGCGGTAAGCTCCATCATCTCCTCTTTTTTCATTTCCTTGCTTGGGACAAAAACGAAGTACGGCTTGAAGTCAGCATCGAATATGTCATATGCCTTCCCGTCAGAGCCCTTCACGGTAAGCCTTATCTGTGCCGTGTCTCCCGTGGACAAGTAATCAACGTCTAGTATAATTCCGTCTATGCTGGAAATGCTGCTAATCTTATCACCCGTGCCCAGAGAAAAGGCTATGATATATCTCTATTGGCAAAATATTAAAGAGAAGGGTTAAAACGGAAAAATAGAAGAAAAAGGGCCGTAATTTTAGCCCTCCTGTATCTTTGTCGTGCTTATTACCAGAGGCGGTATAAGGCCAAGGGCATATGCGACAAGCGTTCCAGTTGCGCTGCACCTGAAGTTGAGGCCGTTTATTATTTCCTCTGCAACATCAACTGGCAATGTCTTCTTGTCGTTCCAGCTCTTCATTATGGCGCTTACCTTGTCCTTTGAGTCAGTAAGCTCTACCGTGCCTCCAAGCTTCAACGTACCTACGTTCTTCGCGTCTTTTGCGTCTCCCTCGTGGTAATCCGCAAGGAACGTGTATCCTATCTTCACCTTAGTGCCATCTACATTGACCGTATCAAGGCTTATATTGAGTTTTGGAAACCTCTGCTTTGCTAAAGACTCTGTAGACGTTATCTTTCCTTCTACGCTGGATATTGTGAATCCCGTTATCATTGTATCACTCGCTTTGTTTGCCATACTAATTACTCAAGAAGCTTTAAATACCTCTCGAATTAGCGGATTTCTAAAAGAATTTTAGAGACAATGGTATACAATCCAAAACCTATTAATATGAGATGGGGCTTCATCTTTTCACTTGTGTGTGTTTTATGAAAAAAGGTTCAAGGGAAGGCCCAAGGGGAACGCCAAAGGTCGAAACCATAGATATCCATGAAGTGTTTTCCTCAATAGCGGATGAGGTAGTAGCCCGGCTTGAGACACCATTGCAGAGAACTGAGGAAACTGGGCACATTATGCCAATGGATTATACTGAAATAAAGCGCATGATAAATGCGGAACCCGATGTGATGGACGAATCACAGGGCATACCTGATAACTTCCATTCTGTGACTCTCAATATGCTTTCAAACAAGGCTTCGGAATTATCTGACTTGGCCACCGATGCTCCCGGACCGTTCAGGCACGCGCTCTACAAAGAGCTGTGGGAATGGATGAAAACGGATGAGGAAAAGATGATATCCATACCAATAGCCGATCCGGAATATCAAAAAAGGTTCAGGGAGGCTTGGACAACGTTGATGATTGCGCACAAGGTAAGGATGGAATACACCTTAGATTCAAAAATAGCAAAGCTTAAGTCCCTTGGGAAATACGTTGACAAGGAAAGGATGGAATGGATAGACGATTTTGCCAAAAATTACGTGGAGAATGGAGGGGAGAACATGTCCGACGACGATGAAGATGACGACGGCACGGGTCCCGATGTATCTGTGCACTTCCCAGATGCGACTCCGGAAGGGCCAAAAAAGAGCGATAGGATACCATCGATATACGGTTAAGTCCTAGTCTCTTCTTGTGCTTTCGTATATCTCTGCGGCCCCTCTGAGCAATATGTTGAATACCAGTATGGCAATGAACACGTATCCTATCCAAAGCGGCCATCCGTATATGTAGACAAAAGGGAGGTAGCCAAACGCAAGCACCTTTGGCACATTGATGATGAACCTTCCCAAATTGGATGAATACACTATCCTTGCAAACCTGCTCCTGATTTTTGAACCTGTGCCCTTGCTTCCCATTAGCGCGTCAACAAAGGAATGCCTTATTATGACTATTATGAACACGAACAACGGTACGAGGGACAGATAGCTGAAAACCGCCCAGAATATGTATTCTACCGCCCTGTCTCCCGCTATGTCAAACCTGGCTCCATGCGGTGCAGTTTTTCTAAGTATCTCATTATATTTGCTTATGAGCTTCTTTGCCTGCGGGTTTCCGAATACCGCACCGTTGACATATGTCCAGAACCCGAATGTCCCTCTGCTGGCTTCCCTTCTCGCGAAGTAACCATCCAGCGCGTCTATTATGCGTTCGGCTATTATGAGAGCGAGTATTATGAACGGGTTTAGCTTTATGAGTACGAGATAGACCACAAGCACAGCTATCAATACCCTTAAAATTGTCGCGGCATCAGCTGATCTCATAGTACCACATATCAAGTGCTAATATTAAAACACTATCAAACATATCCAATAACATCAAAAACAATAAATAATAAGTTTTGCGAACAATATTCAGAAATACGCAGTCCCATCGTCTAGTGGCCAAGGACCGCGGGCTTTGGACCCGTGTACACCGGTTCGAATCCGGTTGGGACTATTTTGTTTGTGATCAAGCATGATCGTATGGTATGATTTGGTGATTCTTGCCGCAATACTGAGCGGTGCGAGCCAGGTCATAGAGAAAAAGCTCCTCAAATACGAGCATGCATTGGCATTCACCCTGACGGTTAACGGGGGAGCTGCCCTCCTATCGCTATCACTGATACCATTTGCGGACTTCCACGTCTCATTGCTGCAATGGATAATGATACTGATTTTCAGCATAACCCTTTCCTCAAGCTATTGGATATTGGCGAGACTGTTCAGGCATGGGCAACTGTCCATTGCAGGACCTGTATATAATGTGCTTCCAATAATGATCGTAGTGGCCATAGCTGCAATAATATTCGGCGAATTTTTATCGATAACCAAGTATGTCGCGATAGTCATCATAATAATAGCAACATATCTGGTAATGCTCGGCGTAAAGAAAGCGCATATTGCGAGGAGCAAGGTGCGACTTTACAATCACATGGTTGTTACCGCATCCGTATTATCCGCAATAAACTACCTGATACTGAAATATGCTATGACTTCAATGAACGTATTTACCTTTTTCATTATTTCAGGCATAATGACCACGATATTGCTTTCATTTGAGATGCTTGGCAGAAGCGCAGCATATAGGAGATCAGCCGTAAAGGCGGTCACGCAGAACATGGGTCTGTTGATCGTTATGGCAATATTCACCGTGGGATACAGGCTGCTGTTCTATAGCGCGGTAATAACCGGTGCGATAAGCCTTGCAGTACCACTGAACAGCGCAATAGTCGTATCGATAGCTGTAATATCCGGAGGGGTGTTCTTTGGTGAGAAAAACATCAGGACGAAGCTGCTTCTTTCTGTGCTTATGATTGTATCGCTGTACTTCCTTGTTGCATGAGAAGCTTTATATCTGAAATGCCAAATAGCTATCGTGATGACTCACGAGGTATTTCTGATATGTGATGAAAAGAGAGTCGCTGATTAATCAATGAGTGCATGAGAAACAAAAAGCCCATTATAATGGCCATTATTGCGGCACTGGCACTCTCCGCAATAGCGCTTATTGTATTAAACCAGAATTCTCTGGATGGAACATTTTCTGTAGAGAATATAACGATAATCCGTTCTGGCATGATGGGCAATTTCTCCGTGTACGTGGCTACAACAACACCCCAACAGACGAGGGGTTACATGTACCAAAAAGCGATAGGGGACTGTGATGGCCTTAAGGGCTGTATCGGCATGATATTCGTGTTTCCCGGGCAGTCTACCGAGTGCTTCTGGATGGAAAACACCATAATGCCGCTAAGGCAGTCGTGGATAAGCAACAACGGAGTGGTGGGATTGGTATACAATGCGACTCCCTACTCAACCAACAGCATATGCAGTGCCGGGAGAATGGTGCTTGAAACGCTGCAAAACTTCTCGATAAGCCCTGGCGATGAAGTGATTATGCACTCCATAGGGACCTAATAGCGCATCACAGTATCTTTGTTTCCTTTTCATCGGCATGGAAACCGACTTTTTTGTGGGTGCCGTCGCACATCGGCTTATGTTCGGAATGTCCGCATCTGCAAAATGCAAATTTCACCTGTCCCTCTACTAGGACAAGATCGGGCCCGTCCTTCGAGGATTTAATTACTACGTCAGTCATGGGATCACGATTGTATAAAATTATATACCATTAAGTAATAAAATACCTTCCAATAGCCTACAGGTCCTTTGAGACGGACGAAGCATCCTTCTTTTCATATACAAAGATGGCTTTTTGCGTTGCCTTCAGTGAAAGCGTTGCACACTTGAGCCTAGTCGGGCCCGGATCTATCCCAAGCATCCCTATTATGTCCTTTGGGCCCATTTTCTCCACATCGCCAACCTTCTTTCCTTTGAGCAAATCGGTAAGCATGCTTGCGCTTCCAACGCTTATGGCGCATCCAGTGCCGTCAAAGCTGGCTGATTTTACAATTCCCCCCTCTATCTTCAGATAAATGGTTATGTCATCTCCGCACAACGGATTATATTCGTGATAGTTTGTGTTTGCGTCCCTAGGTTTTCCCTTGTTGTGCGGATGTTCGTAATGTGACACTATCTCTTCGGCATACAAGTCCATATTATCACTGTATCTTGAATATACTTTTGGCTTTATTTATGGCGGCAACCGCCGCATCAACATCTCTTTCGTTGTTATACAAATAGAAACTAATCCTGGAAAGGGCAGGTTCCTTCAGTATTTCAACAACCAATGGCATGGCGCAGTGATGCCCTGCCCGTATCGCTATCCCTTCGCTGTCAAATATCGTAGCCACGTCATGCGGATGTATCCCGTTTATGGCAAAAGGGACTACTCCTCCTCTTGACTCTATCCTTTCCACGGGAAGGCCGAACAAGTTCACTTTATCTATTCCGGACAGTTTTTCCAGCGCATATCTTGTAAGCATCTTCTCGTGTTCCCTTATCGATCCCATACCTATTTTTCTTAGGTAGTCCACGGCCACTCCGAGCGCAATCCCTCCTTCTATGTTCGGCGTGCCCGCTTCAAACTTCCATGGCACGTCGTTAGGAGTGAAATCCTGACGCTCTACAGTCTTTATCATATCTCCGCCGCCAAGGAACGGCTGCGATTCCTCAAGTATGTCGTGTTTTGCATAAAGGACCCCTATGCCTGTTGGTCCAAGCATCTTGTGACCGGAGAAAGCGAGAAAATCACATCCTATGTCCGCTATATCTACTGGCATGTGCGGAACCGACTGCGCACCATCAACGAGCACCTTCGCTCCGGTCTGGTGGGCCTTTCTGGTTATTGATTTTACATCCACAATCGTGCCAAGCACGTTTGAGCAGTGCGTTATCGCCAGCAGCTTTGGGTTTTTCGCAAGCTGTGTCTCTATGCTTTCTTCATCGAGCTCGCTGTGTTCATTGTTTAAGCTTATATAATCGAGAATGGCCCCCTTCCTTTTGGCAAGCATCTGCCATGGCACTATGTTGCTGTGGTGCTCCATGTCTGTGACAAGGATGTGGTCTCCGGAGCCAACGTTCTGCTCGGCCCAGGTGTATGACACCATGTTTATTGATTCGGTTGTGTTCCTTGTGTAAACTAGGTTTTCGCCAGAGTCCGCATTTACCAACTTCGCCACTTTCTTTTTGGACTTTATGTATTCCTCCGTGGCCTGCTCTGCAATCTTGTAGACTCCTCTATGTATGTTGGCATTGTACCTCTTGTAGTACTTGGATATCGCATTTATCACTTTTCTCGGTTTTTGCGACGTGGCCGCACTGTCGAGATATACCAGCGGTTTGCCTCCCACCTTTATATCAAAGATTGGGAAATCATTTTTCACTTTTTCTACATCAATAGCTGCCATTTCAATTACTCTTTGTCTTTTATCACTGACTCGTAACCGTCTTTCTCAAGCTTTAGTATTAATTCCTTTCCTCCCTCTGCAACTATCTTTCCATCATGCATCACATGGACACGTTGCGGCTTCATGTAAGAAAGAATCCGGCTGTAGTGTGTTATGACTATTGCGCCCATTCCATGGTCCTTCATTATGTCATTTACGTTAGAGGCTACGACCTTTATCGCATCTATGTCAAGCCCAGAGTCCGGCTCATCAAGTATGGATATGGCTGGCCTTAGCACTGCCATCTGGAGTATCTCTCCCTTCTTCTTCTCTCCGCCTGAGAACCCATGGTTGAGCGTCCTGCCAACTATCCCGTTGGTTATCGCCAGCTTTTCCGTATAGCTCCTGACCTCTCCCATAAACTGCTTTATATCTACGGTATTGTCCGTTATTGATTCGCGTGCTGCCCTAAGGAAGTTTACGAATCCGACCCCCTCTATCTCAACGGGATTTTGGAACTGTAAAAATAATCCCAGTTTTGCCCTTTTGTCTGGGGTGAGAGAGGTTATGCTTTTTCCATCAACAAATATGTTTCCCTTGGTAATCTTGAAGCCCGGGTGCCCCATTATCGCCTTTGCAAGCGTTGTCTTGCCAGAGCCGTTCGGCCCCATTATCACATGGAATTCCCCGCTTTTTACCTTCAGGTTGACTCCCTTTACTATCTCCTTACCATCTACCGTGGCGACATGAAGATCCTTGATATCCAATTCCATAAAATCACTAAAGCATCACTTAATCATAAGGCTGCATCTAAAGCTAAGGTTCCTGGAGCACATCATGCATATCTTTTTTTGTGCGTCATATGTCTTGTGTGAAAGAATATTGCTGACAAAGCTCCTGACATCATCTTTATTGAAAGAACGTTCGAAGTCCTTTATTCTTGCAGAATATTTGCCATTTAGGTATTTGCTCACTGCCGCCTGCGTGACCTCAAGCATTGAAGCGATCTTCATTTGGTTAAGTTTGTATTCGGAATACATCATCCTCGCTGCGCTGGCCCTCAATGCGGGCAAGAATTCCTTTAGCATGTTTTCATATTCAGTCATTCGATTACCATTTTCCTGTCTCTATACTTATAATGTCCCTCAAACATGTCTCCTCCATAAGAGTGGCCTATCCAAAGCGCACTCGTATCCAGTTTTGGTATGTTTCCAAATGTCCCCGTATTAATTTTTTCGCACATCAATGATGAAGCCACCTCCCTAACTAACGGGTTTGATATCTTTGCTATGCTGCCTGCAAAGAAACCGGCCACCAGGAGCCTTTTTGCAGTTATCGCATCAGTGCCCCTTGACATCATATAAAACATCGAATCTTCATCTACTGGCGCAGTGGCTGACGAATGTGTGGCCTTGACATTAGCATTGTTTATCGACATTCCAGGTATGGATATTATATAAGCGCTTTTGTCCAGCAGCAACCCGCGTTCGTTTACAAATGATTTTGAGTTGCGTGCGTTGTCTCCAACATTGGCGAAGCCTTTCAGTATGCTTCCCGAGTTATTGGATCCGGATGCTTTTGACTCCAAATCCGAGACGGTACCCTCTCCGGTGTTTGTAATTACGGTATTTATGTCGAACTTCTGCTCCCTGGAACCCATAATCATCTCTATGATTCTAGAATTTGCGGAGTATCCGAACGCATCAAACTCGTTTTTGGCGCGAGAGTTGCAGCCACCATTATACACATAATTTGCATTCAGTACTGAGTTGTCATTTAACTTTCCCTTTGTATGGTTCAATAACCACGTATTGTTATCCTCATTATGCACTATGTTGACGTCCGCCTTTGAATGGCTTTCAAGCCTGATCTCATGCATAACCCCAAGGAGTGACTGCGACTTTGTCTTTGAGGCATTCCATTCGAACAGGTCAAGCGTAGCGCCCCTGCCCACATTTATCAGAACCTGTGCCGTTAGCGGAGCATCTATGTTTGCAAACAAAAGATTGACATGGGCCGTTTCCCCTTCCGGCACCTCTATGAAAACAAAGTGCCTTGAATATGCGTGCATGAAAGCAACAAGCCTGTCCTCGTTGCTGTTGTGCATCTTTCCAAGCAGGTGGTCTTCTGTCACGTCTTTGAGGTTTATCACCTTGACATGTTTTGTCCTGTTTTGTGAGACAGTTACTGTACTGCCTATCAGGATATCACTTTTTACTCCGAGTTTTTTATCAAGCACGTTTGATAACTCCCTTAACTCTTCAACTTCGTGGGGATTCTCCCCTGTTTTAATTTCCTTTATGAACCTGTCAAGCGGAATGGGGACGAAGTGCTTCTTGTAAAGCTCGTTCTGCTCCTCTGGCAGAGTGTTTACTAGCTCCAAAGCCTCAGTGCTCATCGAGTTGTATTGTTTCATACTACCTAACCTACGGAGTTTGATGTGTCCAGTTTAATCAGCCTTTTAAGCTCAAGCGAGTATTCAAGCGGCAACGTCTTTGCAAAGGAATCTATGAAACCCAGCACTATTGTCGCTATCGCATCCTCCTCGCTCATTCCCCTGGACATAAGATAAAAGAGCTGCTCTTCGCCAATCTTTCCTACCGATGCTTCATGCGTTATGTTCGCATCCTCCCTATAGACCTGCATGTATGGATAAGTGTTGGTCTTTGATTTTTCATCAAGAAGCAATGCATCGCATCTGACGGTGGATTTGGCGTTAGCCGCTTCCTTTCCGACATAAAGGAGCCCCCTATACGAGGCGACCCCCGTTCCTTTTGATATGCTTTTTGATATTATTTTTGATGATGTATTTGGTGCAAGATGGTAAACCTTTCCACCCGAATCCTGTATTTGCCCGTCGCCGGCAACCGCAACGGAAAGTATCTCCCCCTTTGCCCCTTCCTCCTTCAAATACGTGCTCGGGTACTTCATATTTATCCTGCTGCCGATATTACCGTCAATCCATTCCACACACGCGTCCCTGTAAACGAACGCTCTTTGTGTGACAAGGTTGTATACGTTCTTTGACCAGTTCTGTATTGTAACATACCTTATGTGTGCATCCTTATGTGCCACAAGCTCTACGACTGCTGCATGTAACGATGAGCTCATGTAAATTGGCGCAGTACAGTTATGGACTGCAAATCCCTTTACAAGGTAAGATTCATCTTTATCTACGCCAAAATTATATACAAAATCGTTAAATTGGTGCTTCTTTATTTGTTTGATAGGCACATAAAAACAATTATTTTTTCTCCTTACTTCACCCATCTTCCGTTCATCAGTATATTCGATTATATATTGATCACTTCTCACAATTTTTCTACCTAGAATTACATCTTCAGAACCCGGCCGCACATTCAAATTCGCAAAAACTCCGTTTCTTGCCATAATCTCCTGTATCTGATAAGAAAGGAATTTACTTGCAGTAGAAGCACGCATTAGTTTCTTCCCATATCTCAAATAAATATTGCCATCTCCCTTCCAATAATAATCAATCAGAAGTTTTTGTTTTAATGGTGGTAACATCATTAGTTTTTGTGATAGTAATTTTGTTTTAGCTCCCTTCCCACAATTCGTCTCACATAGTTCTATCAAATCCTTTGCATAAGAGCTGACGACGTAGTAACCTCCCTTAGTTCTACAAGTAGTTGACTTCCATCCTTTCTTATGGATTAATGAATTGACCTCATTTGCAAGAGCTTCCTCCTTTTTACTTTTTCCAAAACTAAAAGCAATATTCCTAATTCCACCAAGTGCTTTGTTTGAAGTTATTGAACCTTCTGCAAGATATAAACCAAGTATCTTGAGTTCTATTGGTCCAAAAGTTGGGTCATCTTCTATCGATGTTGGTGCAACGTAAACGATAAAGTCTCCCTCTTCAAGATTTTCAGCTTTTACAAACTCTGGATTTTGTTCAAGTAGCGCCTTGGTAGATACCTCTGGATTCCAGTTAATCCTTTGTTTTCTCTTTGTGAGCACTCTATTTCGTTTTATGCATAAAACGGGATGTTCACCAGTTAGTCTGAATCCGTTACCTTTTGATTGTGGTACGATCTCAAACATTATTCCATTATGTTTGTGCACGAATTTTTTATTTACTTTCTGTATTTTTCCAGTATGGGTTGCTACTTTATCTCCCTTCTTGATCGATCCAATCATTTGGAAACTATCACCCTTGCTAACCAGTTCTTCTGCAGGTAAGCAACCCTCAATATATGTTACATCGGCACCTTCATCTGCGATAATTAATGTTCTTTCAAACTGTCCTGCTTTCTCCGCGTTTATCCTGAAATAAGCCTGCAATGGCAAAGCGACCTTTACGCCTTTTGGCACGTAGATGAAGCTGCCACCTGAAAATACTGCTGTATTAAGGGCAGCGAACTTGTTGTCTGTTGGTGGAATGACGGTGCCAAAATATTTCTTCACCATTTCCGGATATTTCTTAATGGCGTTGTCCATGTCTGTAAAGATCACACCTTGCTTTTCAAGATCCTTCCTGACCTTTCCATATACTACCTCGGAATCGTATTGGATTTCTGCCCCTGCAAAGAACTTCCTTTCCGCTTCGGGTATCCCGAGCTTGTCAAATGTCCTCTTTATCTCCTCCGGAACCTTGTCCCATGCGTCTGCCTTCGGCTTGTCCGAAGGCTTTAGGTAATAGTATACGTCATTGAAGTCTATACCGCTAAGGTCTGGTCCCCATTTTGGCAATGGCTTGCTTGTAAAGACCCTATAGCCGGCAAGCCTCTTTTCTGTCATCCATTCTGGCTCTTTTTTTATCTTTGAGATTTCCCTGACTATCTTCTCTGAAAGTCCCTTGTCCGTCTTGAAGTCATAATCAATGTCGTCACTAAACCCATACATATCTCTGTATTCGCTGTTCTGCTGTTCCAGGATTGCCTTTAGGTCTTCAGCCATTTAAATCACATTATAACTGAGTTATAATTATATATACCTTATCTATGTGGATATGTTTAAAAAGGCACATACCTTTCCAGGGTATGCAACTCCAAAAATTGGATGGTCTAAAATGACCTCATAAATTCGGTAACTATTTTATCGAAATTGTCGGGAAACTGGTGCCCTTTTGGAGACATTACCAATTTACACTGAATACCATTCTCTATCATATAATCATAGAGCCTTTTTCCTTTCTCTTTCCAGAAGACATCATGTTCTCCTACTATTATTATACCCTTGACACTCCTCCTCTTCGCTTTTTCCAATAACTTTGATAATTCTGCAAAGTCGCCGTCTTTTACCGCTGGGACTATGGCTATGAAACCGACAGCTGGTATCTCCCCTCCATCAAGGGCGTATTCAATCGCAAAGGGAGCCCCCTGGGAGAAACCAGACATAACTATCGGATTATCCCAGAGCTTATGTTCACTTCTAAGCCTATTAAACGAAATCATTATATCCTTCTTGGCTTTCTTTTCATCGTCCCAGCAGAAGCTGCTGTTGCCTAAGGGCTGTGATGATTCCGGGAATGCAAGTATATATCTTGATGACAAGTCATTTGAGTCGTACACTTTTGAAAAAGTATTTACGTTCCAATTCTGTCCGTCTATTGGCGA
>JAMCZN010000008.1 GCA_023485505.1 Candidatus Martarchaeota archaeon
AGGTCCCTCATCCTTATGCCAAAGCATATTTCAGATCCTGCAAAAGCCATAATAAAATGCAAGTATTCCATGGCGCCATTCTCGTCAATGGGAGAGCACAGCAGGTCCGGGCCGAACAGAAGGGCTATCGAGATATCAAAGGTCACAAGAGAGGCGTTCGAGAATGTAGTGGTCTTAAACGATTATCCTGGAAGCGAGATAGACATTTACATAGAGATACTGCAGAGCGATGGCGGCACAAGGGCTGCTGGGATAACGGCGGCTGCGGTTGCGCTTGCAAATGCTGGCATAAGGATGAGGGACCTCATCTATGCAGTGTCGTTCGGAAAGGCTGACGGTCAGCTGATACTGGACCTCAACATGATAGAGGACAACTATTCCGAATGCGACATGCCTATGGCGATAGCGCCAAGAAACAGCGAAATACTGCTTCTCCAGATGGACGGGAACCTCACAAAAGAGGAAATGAAAGAGGGAGTGGGCATGATCATCGAGGCGGGCAAGACGATATCAAAGATACAGAGAGATGCTCTGCAAAGCATATACGGCGAGGCTGTCGAACAGCAGGCTGAAGCATAAAGGTGTTTGAAATGGAAGTATTTGACTTAGTAAAAATGCAGCACATAAAAGAACTTCTCGCAAAGGGAGCAAGGGAGGATAAAAGGGGGACTTTTGACTTCAGGAATATAGTCATAAAGACGGACGTGATATCGCATGCCGAAGGATCGGCGCAAGTGGATCTTGGCGCAACGAAGGTACTTGTTGGCGTAAAGGTGCAGCTTGATGAACCAATGCCGGACACACCGGATCAGGGGAACCTGATTGTAGGTGCCGAGCTCCTTCCATTGGCCCATGCCGAATTCGAACCCGGTCCGCCAAGCCCAGAATCAATAGAGCTTGCCAGAGTTGTGGACAGGGGCATAAGGGCAGCGGAGTGCATAGACCTCGAAAGCCTAAAGATTGAAGACGGAAAGGTCTGGAGCGTGTTCATAGACATATATGTGCTCAACTATGACGGAAACCTGTTTGATGCGACGACAATAGCCGCAATGGCTGCGCTCACCACCGCAAAGATGCCAAAGTATGCCGAAGGCAATGCTGATTACAAGGAAAGGACGGAGCCGTTAAAGATAAAGAATACCGTGGTGTCTACTACATTCGGAAAGATCGGTGAAACTTTCATACTGGACCCAAACATACATGAGGAAAATGCTGCAAGCACAAGGCTTACGATAACAACAGACGGCAAAGTGCTCAGGGCCATGCAGAAGGGTCTCGGCGGCAGCTTCACAAAGGCGGAACTAGAAAGGTTAGTAGATGTTTCGTTAGAGAAATATAACGTTATAAAGGCAAAGATAGATGAATTGAAGTGATACTATGGCAAACCCAAGCATAAGATACGGCGCCAGCATAAGAAAGCGAGCAGCGGGAGTCAAGGCTAAGAAGCAGGCCCATTACAAATGCGAAGTATGCGGGAAGATGACCGTCAAAAGGATAAGCACGAGCATATGGAGGTGCAGGCATTGCAACACGACCTATGCGGGCGGAGCCTATACTATGACTACTCCGGAGGGGGAGGTCGCAAAGAGGCTCATAGCGGGCATAACAAAGAAATAAATATTTGAAAGCAAAAACGTGATACTATGGCTTATATATGCATAAAATGCGGAAAGAAGATAAAGTCTGTGGAAGGCTCTGCAAGATGCACCTTCTGCGGAGGCAGGATACTGAAGAAGGAGAGGCCAAATCTCGCCAAGGAAATATCTACCGATTGAGCTTGCTTTTTTGATATAGCAATTTTTTACCTATAGTATAGGAGCAATTGGCAACATATTTAAAGCTATGTTAAGCCCGAATCTGATATAAGTTAGGTGAAAGTGTATGCCGGGACCCATGGTTCATATAGAAGATGTTAACAAGACGATTGCTGAAAATAGCATAGAGAACAGGACGCTTAATGCTGATTCATGCGGTTGCGGAGGCTGCGGTTCGGAAGAATCAAAAACGGAAACGGAATCAGGAGGCTGCGGCTGCGGTGGAGGCTGCAACTGTGAAAGCGAAGAGACGACATCCGCTTCTAACACTAATAATATAATGGGCAAAAATGACGCTGTGGCAAAAGCTGCTGCATCTGCTTCCGCAAAGCCCGCTGCCCAGCAGACACAGACCGTTCAAAAAAGCCAGTCCGCGGAGTTTGAGGAAATCAACAGCAAGCGCCCGGAAGTCAAGGAGGCCGATGAAAGCGCGATGGTGGTGGATCCGGTATACGCTCCATATCACAGGACCATTGAAGAGATAGAAAAGATGCCTGTGATAGAGAAGACCATGACTGTTTGCCCAGAATGCAAACTCATAGTGCAAGGGACTATTTACAAAGACGGAGACAACGTAATGATAAGAAAGTACTGCCCAGAGCACAAGTGGGCCATAGAGAAGTATTGGGAAGACTATGAGATGTACTCAAAGATGAAAAGGTACAACTACTTCGGTCGCGGAGTAGACAATCCAAACTATCTGGGCCAGGGGCAGAACTGTCCTTTTGATTGCGGAATATGCGAAAGGCACAAGACACACACCGGTCTTGCCAATGTGGTGATAACTAACAGGTGCCACCTCTCGTGCTGGTACTGCTTCTTCTACGCAAAGGATGGCGAGCCGATATACGAGCCAAGCGTCGATGAGCTTGAGAAGATATTCAGAAACCTCAAGGCCGCAAAGCCGATACCTGCAAATGCCCTTCAGATAACGGGCGGAGAGCCGACAATGCACCCAAACCTTCCTGAAGTGATAAGGAGGGCAAAGAAAGCGGGTTTCGATCAGATACAGTTAAACACGACCGGAATAAACCTTGGGATGAATCCGGAATACGCTAAGCAGGTCAAGGAGGCGGGTTGCGGAACCCTTTACATGAGCTGCGACGGAGTGAGCGCAAGGACAAACCCGAAGAACTACTGGGAAGTTCCTATGGCTTTCGATTCATGCAGGAAGGCAAAGATAGGGGTTGTGCTTGTTCCAACCGTAATAAGGGGAATAAACGAGCACGAGCTCGGCGCACTAATAAACTTTGGGCTTAACAACATGGATGTCGTAAGGGCCGTAAATTTCCAGCCGGTATCCCTTGTCGGAAGGATGCCGACGAGGCTCAGGGAGAAACAGAGGATAACTATACCTGGCGCGATCAAGCTCGTAGAAGAGCAGACCAACGGGGTAATCGGCAAGGAGCACTGGTTTTCAGTGCCGTATGTTGGCGGAATAAACAAGTTCCTTGAAGCGTTGAGCGGAGAATACAAGTACGATTTGTCAATACACTTCGCATGCGGTGCAGCTACGTACCTGTTCCTTGATGATAATAAGAAGATAATACCTATCACCGATTTCGTAGATGCTGCCGGTATGGTAGAGCATCTGCAAAAGGGCGTAGAAGAGATGAGGGGCAAGAACAGGCTCGCCAGAAAGGCGGTAGCCGTGAAGACGCTGTTGCAGCTTCCAAGATTCGTGGACAAGGCAAAGCAGCCGAAGTCTATCAACTTCTCAAAGATGCTCATGGACATAATGCTGAAGCGCAACTTCAATTCGATGGGCGCATTACATAGCAGAACATTGTTCATAGGGATGATGCACTTCCAGGACGAGTACACCTACGACATACACAGGGTGGAAAAGTGTGACATTCATTATGCGATGCCTGACGGCCAGGTGCTGCCATTCTGCACTTTCAACGTGTTCCCTGAGGTTTACAGGGACAAGATACAGAAGCAGTACAGCATACCTGCGAAGGAGTGGCAGAAGATAAATCCGTCTTGGAACTACAGGGACGACAAATACAGAAGGGACATAAAAGTGCTTGAGCAGGATCAAAGATTCATAAAGACCTACAAAGAGATGCAGGACTACTTCGCATTGCCCGTAAACGGAGGCAAGTCTGTCGCAAACTTCCCCACATTCAAGCAAAAGTATAATATTGAAAAGGCAGCGGAAGTGGTCGAACAGATACAGGAAAAGACACAAAAGTAAGTGATTTATTGGACAGACGCGATCAAACACCCAAAAGCTTTCCAGAACCAACC
>JAMCZN010000003.1 GCA_023485505.1 Candidatus Martarchaeota archaeon
AGCATTGCGGGTTCTTTTCCTCTTTGCACTGCTCGAGACTACATCCAATTCCAAGCAGGAATTTTCATGAAATCAACCAGCAAGTATGCTGGAGACCCTTTTTTCGTTTGTTCACCCCTGATGCCAAGGCACCAAGGAAACATAGAATAGGTAAATAATTTCTGCATCACAATATATTTATAGATTGCTGTTTTTGCAGATAGATGGAAGTGTCCATCACTTTAAGGAATTAATGCGATTTTTGCGTTATACCCTTGCCTCAACCACGTTGCCATCCAGGGAAACGGCGCCTATCTGCTCCCCTGATTTGTTCATTGGACCGCCGTATAATCCATGCCTGGCTCTCAGCATTGCGGATGCGGCTTCCGCGATCCTCTTCCTTGTCGGCACTGCTTTGAACATCGTTAAGTGCTCCTCCTTTCGTGATTCAGCATCCTTTGCGTAAGTCCCGGATACACCTCGTCCAACAACTTTTTGTTTGTCCTCGCATGTGCAATCGAAGCTTCGCATGAACCTGAACACGGTATATAAGTGTTAAGCGTAAATATGTTTAGCAAGTTGCTGTCCGTTCCTGCAAGCCTCATCTCGCTTTCCATCCTTTCATAAAGCATTACGGTGTGCAGGTTCCTTCCCATGCTGTCTTTTGCCGCATATGCCTTTACGCAGCAAGGTTCATATCCCAATAACGCCCCTGCTTCTACAGCATCGCTGTCGTCGCTAAGAGAGAGCACAAGCGCCCTTTCTATAAGGTTCCTGCTGCGTGAGATATAATAAGACCTTTTATTTCCATCACCGCTTTTAAGCGACACATATTCCAGGCCCAGGTCCTTGAACAACTGCTCTACCGCTTCTCCCGTATACGTCCTTATGTGCCCTACTGGCTTGGCGCCTTCAGCGACAAGAACTAGAGATTGGATATCGTGTCTGTCTACATGGGCTTCAAGCACGCCACTTCTGTATATCCCTGAACGGACTTCAGCAGAAGCGACGTTCCTTCTTAGAGGTGTCTCCGCCATCATTTTATCTATATAATTATGGTATTTTCTGATATTTAAAGCATGGGTAATAGCGGAACCATACCCCAGAGCCCGGCACGACACACATGACAAACCACCATTAATCTTAAATATCATTTAGGGGTGATGTTGTATGTGACTGTAATGCCAAAGAGGACAGTAAAGCCAAGCGGCAATAACGGCGGAAGTGCTCCATCATATCTGGTGATTTCGAACACCCTTGCCTGGAAAAGCGGACCTAATGAAGAGGTATATTCCGGAGCGGAAGCCGGGCTCTACATACCTATCGAGGAAAATCCATCATGGCATGGAAAACAGGCCCCAGTGCTTGAAACAATGGAATCGCTCCTTAGGCAACTAAGCCATGGGCTTGTAACAAAGGTGACCATTGAAGATTCCGGGACCCTGATAGAGCTCAGCCGTACTGTGATTACGGGGAAGCCGAGCATACTAATATCAATGTCAGTAAAAGGTCCGCCAATCTCAAAAGAGGATTCCGAAAGGTTAAGGGTGGAACTTGTAAATAAGGGAAAGACCATTGCTCAAATCCTGGCGCCCGGGATGAAACTGAGGTCGACTTTGGATCAGCCAGAACAATAAAGCGTTAAATCGAGAATGTAGAAACCCTTTTTGGGAGTCGGAAAGAAACGAAATGCAGAAGAGCATATAATAATTCATTTATGGTTGAATTATAAAGTGGTCGCATGCCTGAAACAATAATTCTTGTAGACGAACATGATGAGCCAGTAGGCTTTGAGGAAAAGATGAAGGCGCATGAAAACGGGGGACACCTCCATCGGGCATTTTCCGTGCTGGTGTTCAACAAGGAGGGCAAGACCCTGCTCCAGCTCCGCTCCGTAAAGAAGCACCATTTCGGCGGGCTATGGACCAATACTGTGTGCAGCCATCCGAGGAAGGGCGAAGAGCTGTCCGCTGCCGTCCACAGAAGGCTAAAGGAGGAGTTTGGCTTCGATATCCCGTTGAAGGAGCAATACTCTTTCGTGTATAAAGCAAATGACCCGAAAAGCGGGCTTACTGAATGGGAATATGATCATGTGTTTACCGGAAACTATGACGGAGTGCCAAAGCCAAACAAGGACGAGATTGACGAATGGAGATGGGCAAGCAAGGAGGAGGTTATCGACGAGCTGAAGAAAGACCCGAACAAGTATACCTTCTGGTCAAAGTTGATATTCGAAAAGATGTTTCACTAATCGAATGAATAAATACGATTGTTATATGCGGAAGACGAACCCGGGATTGCATCCCGATTTCACGTAAGCTCCGCGTTTACGGGCTCTTTTCAGACTACAAACGAACGTTTTGCAAAATATGCCGCTGTGATTAGACCGCAAATCCGCCATGTTCAATATGGGATTTCTCATTTCGACTGCAAAATTTCCACAAGTCAACACAGAAATTGGATAACATATAAATATTTTATTTGTGAATTACCTTAGGATGACATGCGACCCCTGGATTCAAAGCAACTAGAATTAGACCAAGCAATCGATTTGGTCAAGTCAAACAAATCTATTTTTGTCTGGATAGGGGGCTATGTAGACACTCCCGTATCGAAGATCCTGAATGTCGAAGCCGATAAGGTAATAGAGGCAAATCCGTTTACCCTAATGGATAAGGAGACGTATCCAAAGGAGCTCCTGAACTATGAGCCGATAATAGTGTGCCACCATGGACTGGCGTCCTATGAGCTTGCAAAGGAGCTTGACAGCATGAACATAAAGGGCTACAGCCTGATGGGCGGCGTGGAGTCCATAAAAACCCGAATCTAATTAAGCAAAATACTTGAAGATTTTTCCAAGATAGCGTGGAGCGTCTGCAAAGATTACAAATCAAATCCTGCCCTTTGACTCGCCGCTCGTTACGCCGCTTGCTATCAGGTGCGCAAGCCTTACCAACTTGACAGACTCAGTTACAAATTTTTCAGCATCATTCCTCTCCAGCGTGGTTTGCGCATAGAAACCAACTGTCCTGAACTCGTTAAGTTTCTTTACCTGGTTTATCATCTCCATTCTCGCGCTCACGCTCTCCCTTTCCATATCTGCAAATGCCTTGAGGGCATCTATAAGCTTTCTTGGATGTGGCCTCCTTCTCGTGACAGACAGCACCTTCGCGTCGGTCCTCCTTTCCAGGCTCTTCACGTCGACTATGTTCAGGCCTGCAATCCCTATCCCATTCATGGCTATTAGCCTCACTTGCTCTCTGAATCTTGATTTGTTCAACATCCGTGATATCTTTTCAGTAGAATCAGTGCCGTCCACCTTTACCCTTGTGGAAAGTATGCCTTCAATCATATCCGCTCTTGAGACGACCCCTACCAGAAGCGTGTCCCCATCTTTTAGCGGAGCGCACGCGATTGCCAGTATCCTGACTCCTTTCTTCATCGGATCAGCCGCATGTTATTGGCAATTACATTATTTATGAATTAGCCTTAGGGCGCCTTTCTTCCAGCCATTTGCCAAGGTCCAGGCGTGCGGTATATAGGAAATGGTTTGGCGGATGTTTTCTTATAAGCTCGAATCCGAAGCCCGTGTCCATTTGCTGTGCAGGTATGTTGCGTATGTTGACTTCGCCCTCGAGGAATCCTGCGCCCGCCTTTACTCCCGTATCCGCGGCCTTTTCAAGGAAGGTCCATCCCATTCCGTTCCTCCTGTGGTTTTCGTCAACTGCGATCCTATCTATATGGCACCAGTGTTGCGCTCCCCTATACATGTTTTCAAATGACAGGAACATTGTCCCTATGATTCCTGCATCGCTTTCCGCGACAAAGACGCTTTTGTCCTTTCTTTGCAGCATCTCGCTGAATGCATCCCTGTCAAAGACGTCGTCAATGTCAAGGGTTCTCGGAAGAAGGTTGTTGCTTTTTAGCAATCCATACACTGCATCAAAGTCCATACTCTTGGCTTTACGTATTTTAAATGCGCTAGTCATAGGATCAGATTGTCCTTTTATATGCGAATTCTGATAGTATCTTTAGTCTGTCTTTTGCTACTGATGGCTGGAGCAGAGTGTCTACCCTCTTCCATGCGTCTTCCACTAGTTCGTTCTTTATTGAATCCGCATACGCAATGGAATCATATCTTTCCATTATTGCTATCGCCTCGTTTATCCTGTCCTGGTCCTTCGTATGCGATTTTAGTATCTCTATCAGTCTGTCCCTGTCCTCCTGGCTGCCCTTTTCAAGCGCATGGATTACCATGATTGTTATCTTTCCCTCTGTTATGTCTTCTCCTATACCGCCCTTTGTGTCTGACACCTTGCTTGCGGTTATGTTCAATATATCGTCCTGTATCTGGAACGCTACTCCTATTGTGGCTCCAAACCTTCCAAGCACGTCAACCGTTTCATCATTTGCGCCAGCTATGGCTGCCCCCATCTTCATTGACATGCCTGCTAGGACGCCAGTCTTCGAATATGCCATTTGCAGGTATTTGTCCTCTGTCACGCTATATGGCTCTACAAGAGCATTGTGCCATGCAAGGTCCGTTGCCTGGCCTCCGGCAATCCTTAGCATATCCCTTTGGTATATGTCCGTTACCCTGCTCTTGGTCTCCTGTGAAAGCTTTTGACTGTCGCGCAACGCCACCATTGGGAAATAGAACATGAAGTCTCCAAGGTTTAGCGCGATGTCCAACCCGAATTTCTCATGCACTGCGACATCCTTCCTTCTCATTGAGGGCTTGTGTTTTGTCACAAGTTCTGCAATCGAAGTGACGCCATGCTGTGTCAGCAGCGCATTTATTGCCTTGATGTCCCCTGCGGCAAGCAAAGCGTCTACCTCCCTGATTTCATCACTTGCCTTTCCCCTACCCATCATGCGCGGGTCATCCTCTATATCGTCATGTATGAGCGTACCGTTGTGTATTATCTCAGGTATTATCGAGAACTCAAGGTACTGCATTGGGTCCTTTCCAAGCGCATCTAGTGCTGTAAGCATGAATATAGCGCGAAGCCTCTTGCCTCCAAGCCTAAGCAGGTAGTTGGCAGGTTCTACTATCGTCTTGTTAAGCGCATCCTGGTCATACTGATAACCGCTCCTTCCCAAAAGCTTATCAAGATTTCTTGGCGATGTCGTATCATTAAGATAGCCGTAGATCTCCTTGTCTATTACATTGCGCATAGATTCCAAATATTCCATAATATTGGAAGCATCTTTAACTTTCTTAACATCCTCTTCGGTAACCATAGTACCACTTGTTTTAGGTTTTCTTACTGGTCCTGGCATGTCTATCATTGTTAAGGTCGTGACAGGTAAACTAATGTGATTATACAGATATTTAAACTTATTTGTGGGCTTAAGTTTTAAACGTAGTAGATGGAAAAACCAGCATTTCAAGGTGTCTATGTGGCATACGTTTATAGACGTATTGCACCATTTACTTAAAATAATTTTATGGCAATGATTCACAGGTCAGACCAAAGCGAATGGGTTTAATAAGAGGGTCGGTGAAAAGATACAAAGTTAATCAGGATAATGTTTTATAGGCGAGTTAATGACAAGCAATACGCAGGTACCGACAGATTTCAAGGAGTTTGTAGAGATGTACAGACCTAAGGTATATGGCAAGATATGCGAATACCTCCCCTCGGGCCCTCCAGAACCGTATCACAAGATAGTAAGGGCATATGTGGACAGGAAAGGGCAGTATCGCAGGCCTTCCTACGTCCTTTTATGGACGCTTTTATACGGAGGGAACATTGATGATGCCATATTGCCTGCCGCAATCCAGCAGGCATCCGAAGACTGGATCCTTATGCTTGACGATTGGATGGATGGCAACAAGTTGCGCAGGGGCCAGCCTGCCGCATATGTGATGTATAATCCTCGCTATGTGCTAAATGCCAGCAGCCATCTGCATGCTATAAACTGGCTGATGGCGTTTGACGCTTCTAAAAATCTGGGAAAGGACAGGGGTGAGAGGTATTTTGCGAAATTCTATGACATAATACGCGTTACCCACGAAGGGCAATACCTGGACATGGCCTTGACCGACAACAGGGACGTGACAAAGTTCAGCCTTGACGACTATTATGCTTCCATACATGCGAAAGCGGCTTACTACACCGTTTATGGGCCCATGCAGCAGGGCGCGATAATAGCCGGCGCCAATGACGGCATTATCAACAAGCTGCCGGAATACGGCATACCTGCCGGCCAGGCATTCCAGATAAAGGACGACATCCTGGACTGCGTTTCAACTAAAGAGGTATTGGGAAAATCAATAGGCAATGACGTAAGGGACGGGTGCAAGAATATCATATTGTGGCACTCTGTCCAAAACGGATCAACAGGCACTGTCGAAAGGCTCAAGAAAATATATGCCAAGGACAGGAGCGCAAAGACAGAGGATGAGATAGCATTTGTCCTTAAGACCTTCGTGGATGTAGGTTCGATAGATTACGCGCAGAAAGAGTCCGAAAGGCTCGTAGGGGTTGCACTTGAACGTTTTGAAGCCCTTACAAAAGACATACCCGAAGGCGCGGTTAAAAACCTAGCGAGAAGTTCCATAGGGCATACTGCAAAAAGGAGCAAGTAACCGTATTGGATTATGAGCCATTGGATGGATTGATGACAACTATAATCAAGATAGGGGGTTCATTAGCGTATACTAAGGACGATGCGGTTGATGTTTCCTTGATGTCGCGCCTTATACCTTTGTTTAGGAGGGATATCGGAGACGATGTGGCGTTCGTCATAGGCTGCGGAAAGAAGCTCCATGGCATAACGGACCGATATTACCTAAATGAAGAAGGCGGCAATCTGGGCACCCGCATCCACGGCTTCTTTGAGATCAGGAAAGACATGGAGGAAAGGCTCGGGAAAATAGAGAAAGTCGCGTCGATAGGCATGGTTGACATTGCCGAGCTGATAGTCAAGGAGACAAGAGGCAACAAGCTCTCCCCCGAGATTGCCTGGCTTAACAGGGAGTTGCTTGACACTGCAAAGCCGTTCATCACCAGCGGGGGTGCCGTCCTTGACAGGGCTATAAGCGTCTGCACTGTTTCAAGTGACACGGTGGCTGCATATCTGGCGGTGGAAATGAACGCCCAAAGGCTGGTCATTGTGACGGATACGAATGGAATCCTTGATGCGGATGGGAGGACCATACCTGTATTCAATGCGCGAGACTTTGACAAGTTCGATTTCATCAACAGAGGCATGCGCGATAAGGTGAGAAGGGTAAGGCTAGCGGTAAAGGCCGGCATAAAGACATATGTGGCAAACGGGCGTGAAGCCGTGAGCGTAGATGAGATGCTGGCCGATGAAAAATGCACACGATTGGTCTATGGTGAGGAATCATGAGAAATGTAAGTTCGTTTTTTGATACAAGAAGCGATTTTTACGAGAACTACCTGAACCATACGGATCAGAAAAAGGTAGCAAGCAATTACATAGCGATGGCTCTCGACAGGCTGCCAGAAAAGCACGATATAGATGTGCTATGCCTGGGCGGAGGGAGTGGCGATGGGGATATACGGGTGCTTGCAAATATGCCTCTTAGGATAAGGGAAAAACTCAATATCTCATATATAGACCCTTCCGCCGCGATGTATCAGAAGTTTGCAGAGAACCTCAAAACTGCCAATCTCGATAAGAACCTCGACATGATTCACATAAAAAAATTTGAATCGAGCTCGTGTAGGCCCAAAAAAGCGGACATAATACTCGCACTGAACTCATTCTACTTTATCAAGGGCTGGAAGCGGAGCCGGAATGGGAACAACCCGCTCAACAAGATGTTCGGTCTTTTAAATGACAATGGCATAGCTATCATAGTGCTTAGGAGTGAGAAGAGCCCCCACACAATGCTAAAGAAGCTTGCGGGTGGTGGAAAGACCACATCCACCCAGCTAAAGGAATCTCTAAAGGCGTGCGGCCTGCCATACTATAGCGAGGAGGTGACGTCACATATAGACATAACCGATTGCTTTGACAAGGACCTGGAATTCGTGGATTCCGCCAAATCATACAAACTGCTGTCCTTCATATTCGGCGACAGGTGGAAAAGCATAAGTGGCACGAAGAAAACGGCAATAATCCAGGAGATGAAAAAATATGCAAGGAAGGAAGCAGGAAGCCTGTACATCGAATCCATACACGAATATGTATGGATACGGAAGGAGCCTGAGGTTCAATTAGCCAATGGACACACTTTTGACAGCCCTCAGAAGAGAGCTCTCGGTAAAAAAATACGCGCAAACATAAAGACATTCGTTGACTTTCCCGTAGATGGCATAGCTTTCAGGGACACCACGCCGTTGATGAGGGATGCCAAGCTTTTCCACGATATAATAAATTACGTGCGGGAGACTTATAAGGGCAAGATTGATGTATGCGTTGCAAAGGATATGCAGGCCCTGATATGGGCAGGTGCCATAGCCAACTCCATCGGGTGCGGAGTAGTTCCGATGTTCAGGAAGGATTTGGCAGGTCCAATAATAACTTCGATATACGAGCACGAGTACAACCCAAACCGCATAGTGAACTTGCGGTTTAACTCAATAAGCCCGGGCTGCAGGGTGCTGCTTGTGGATTATATAATGGCCACAGGGGAGACGATGAGGACCATGGCCAGGATGGTGGAACATTTGGGCGGCAAAATCGTAGGCATCTTTTCCGTGGCTGAATTATGCTATCTGAACCCGAGAAAGGGTCTTCAAAGGTACGACGTGAACGTCATCGTAAAGTACAGTAAGTAAGGGACTGTTTTCAAAGCAGGAATGCGCTGGCTCCTGCAAGTACTGGAATAAGCAAATTGTCGTTCAGTTTGCTTGACAAGAATTCCGCAAACATCCCGCACATCGCGGGAATTAGCGATATCACGGGGTTCATTGTCACCATGAAGAGAATAAGCGAACCAACTGCCACCCCAGATGCGAAGCCCAGCCATTTGCTGTAGTTGTTTAGCCACACCCTGACTATGGCGCTCGCCGAGTCCCCAAAGGCCAATATTACCGTAGCGATGAAAAGCGCTTCATAATTGAAGAATATCAGCACCAAGGTAAGGCCGAAAAGCCAGTAAGGGATTCTCACCCTCTTCCAATGTTTGTCGAACTCGCCGCTAAGGCGCCTTCTTGATATGCGGTTGAGCAACATGGCTGTTGGCGTATTGATATTATATCTCGTCCTTAGGAACTCAGATATAAACCATCCTGCGATGTAAATTAGGGATGCAGCTATCGCAATGCCTTTGGGTGTTGCAAAATATATGAACAGGAGCGGATACAGTGCAAGGATTACATGATATGTCTTGCGTTTGATCTCCAACCTGAGCCTTCGGTTAGCGTGCCTCATAGTAACCACTTAAGCTCAATTTACGCATTATAAAACTCGGATATTGCTTACGACATTAAACGTGGTCAATATTTACATTGTAAAACGTGCAAAACTGCATAGTTATATTTTGTTATATCCTTTGTAATAACATACGCCTAATTATACCGAAAAGTATAAATATATTGTTCTTTATAACTATACTGTAGATCAGAATGTACACTGAACAGCAAAACAACAGGAATTTCGCGAACATATGGGAACTCTATGGAGTAAAGTTTAATCCGTTTGCAACATCTCCGCTGCTCGTAAAGGGTGGTGTGCTTCCGGTAGAGAGCTTTGTCGGAAGGAAAGGGGAGATGTCACGCCTTATCAAGCAATTCAGGTCATTCGGCGGAAGCAGGTGTCTAATCGTCGGCGAGGTCGGCGTTGGGAAGACCACGTTCGCAAACGTCGCAAGGAGGACCGCAATAGCCAATGGATATTTTTCTCCACTTAAGGAGATAGGCGTCCAGGAAAACTGGAGCGTCAACGATTTCATAATAAACACACTTTATGCGATATACTCCACCATAAATCTCGAAGAGGGCTGGAAGAAGCGCATAAGCAACACCACCTATGACAAGCTCAAGAACCTAGTGGAACTCGCTTCCCACGAGATGCATTTTGGCGGTGTAGGTGTACTTGGGATGACGGCCCTGGTAAATCAGGAAAGGCGCACACCAACACATTTCTCATACATGGCGCTTTATGATCTGTTTGATAAAGTAATAAGCGAGATACATAAGTCCACGGGAAAAGAGGTCATAATACACTACAACAATTTGGAAAGGCTTACCGATGAGGTAATAAGGATGATATTCAACGACCTCAGGGACTTCTTTCAGATACCACACGTGCACTTCATATTCATAGGCAACCTTATTGTGCATGGCGTGCTCCAGAGCATGCCAAGGTTTGCTTCGATTCTTTCAGATACTCCAATACTGCTGAAGGAACTCAGCCTGGAGCAGGTAAACGAAGTTATAAACATAAGGATGAAAAAGCTCAGGATAGAGGACCTTGAGATAGTAAGGCCGTTTGATGATTCCGCGCTGGAAATGCTGTACGACCTTTATGGGGGCAATATACGTGACATACTTAACAGCCTCGAGACCGCGGTGCTTTACCTTACCGAAGAGCGTCCAGTGACGATAGACAGCAACATGCTTGCAATGGCTCTTCGCGAGTCTGTTGAAAAAAGGTATCTTTCAGCCCTGAACTCAAAAGCGAGGGAGCTCCTAGAAGCGGTAGTGAGGAGCGGCGAAATAACGAACAAGGAACTTTCGGTAGTTACGAACACTGCCGCTCCAAACGTTTCAAATTATCTGAAAGAACTCCAAAACGAGGGTTGCATATACCTGAAGAGGAGGGAGGGAAAAGACAAATACTGGGCTGCTGATGCTAAGATCAAATGGATGCTCCTTGAGCCGATTGGCGAAAAAAGGAGCAAAACCGTTAAATCCGGAAACTCTTTCTCGATGCGCCTGCCTCGGAATAAAAGGTCAGGTTTAAATATATCCGAATAAGATACATCAATATGGACAAAAGGTCTCTTGTTAACAAATATTCAAAGCTGCTTTCTAGCTATGGCTTTAGCGAAACCCACACAATCAACATGAGATCAAGCTTTGACATCGTTTCATCGAAGAAGGGCAAGGTAACCATACTGAAGTTCGTCGACAACATAGACTCATTGGGAAAAGCGGACGCATCGTCTCTCAGGGAACTGATGCAGTTCTTCGGTGCAGATGCGTATGTGGTATTTGACAAATACAAGGGGAACGTGAAAAGATCCGACATGGCCTTTACAAGGCACGGCGTAGAGTGCATATCGAACAACTGCATAGAGTACGTGCTTTCCGGGAGGAAGATCGCGCTGGCGCAGAGGTTCATGAAAAAGAAGTATAAAATATGCTCCAGCGAGCTGCACAGGCTCAGGAAGCTAAACAACATCAGCATAAGGAGGCTTTCAAGCATGGTAAAGATATCAAAAGAGACGATAGAGAGGTACGAGAACGAGGACTCATTCGCGAAAGAGGAGAACGTAAGGAAGCTGGAAAAGTTCTTCAATGCAAATATTGCGGACATCGTATCTTTCGGAAATGTCGAGATGCAATCCAAACAAAAACCGGTCGGGTTGGGAAACGATATGTTTATGGAAAGCAGTGCCCCATTCAAGATGCTTGGCAAGGGCCGCTTCAGATATGAGGTGGGCGGCTTAGCCGATGAAAGGACCATGAAAAAGGTATCCACATTCTACAAAAGCCTTTCAGAGGTGCTTGACAGCGACTACCAGTTCTTCATAACAAAAGAAAGGAAAAGGGACAATATCTACGGGATTCCGGCCATAAGCAAAGCCGAACTGTCCTCAATGGACGATGAAGACAGGCTTATCGAAGAAATAACCTCGAGAAGCAAAATCTGATTCTTTACAGTATGAGGAGCACTATGTTGCCAAACAGCAATGAAGTTATGACCCCTACAAATATGGGAAGCGCAAGGGGCATCGCATTCCTATAGACCGGGAACTTTCTTTTGCTGTCCTTTCTCCTTATCTCCTTTATCAGCTTTTGGGTAACCAACCTGTCAAAGCCCTTTATCCTTTTCTTTGCGGCTGATATCTCGCCTTTGCTCATAAGGTTCGTCGCTATGATGTCTCCCTCTTCGAACTTGTCAACTTTGATAAACTCGACCATCGAATCCGTTATTGGCTTTTCAAAGGTGATGGTGACGAAGGAGCCCACCAGCATGGTTGCAAGCAGTATCAGGCCTGCCGTGCTTATGGACATGTAAAGCGCGATGAACGTCATGAATGCCATATACGCTATCGTGGTAATCACCCCCTTGAAAAGGTCCTTTGCTGTGACCATTGCTTTTAGCTTTCCTTTTAGTATTTTATCCGCTCTTGGCAAGTAATAGAGAGGTACGAGCAACAGGGCCGCGACCCCGCTTGCCATGAAAACGGATATTATGAAAGGAAGGTTGTACTGCGGTGTGAAAATGAGATAAGGCTGCGGCTGCAACGTCAATATCAACGATATGACCGTCATTTCTATCACGTCGGCGCCTCCAAGCTGGCCAGCCCTATAAAATACAAAGCCAAACCCCCCCACTATGAGCGCAATCAGGCCGCTGAGCAGTATTGTTGGGCTGTTGAGATAGAAAAGGGTGAATATTATCCCGATTCCAAGAGTAAGATAAGCGTATATCGCAGGCACGTTTCTCTTGTTGAACACGTCAAAAAGCATATAGATGAAAGCTATGATTACTACAAAAGCAAGCCTGTACGTGAGAAGGGGGTCCATCAAAATCAGTAATAAAGGTGCAAAAAGTTCTATAAATCAAACCTTTAGAAGTACTTTTCCAATCACATTCGAAACGTCCACTGCCCCGAAGCTTCTGCTGTCCTCGCTGTTGTCCGTATTGTCGCCAACAACAAAAAAGCGGTTGTCCTTTATTCCGCGTATCCTCTTTATCAGTCTCATCCCGCTTTTTGGGTGCTTTAGCACGACTACCTCTCCATCTCTAAAGATTTTTGACATCCTGTTGACAAACACATAATCCCCGTCGCGTATGGCGGGCTCCATGCTTATGTCCGCGACCTTTAGTATTGATATGGGGAAGTTCAGACCCATCTCATACCACCGGGTATACTATCTCCTCGCCTGTCGGATATGGCGATTTTGCCCTTTTTGTCTGCACATTCTTGGTCTTCCAGAATATCTCCGCGAACTGCTCCACCTTTACGAGCAGGTCCTTTGCGCTTTCCGTGTTTGTGTCCTGTTTTGCCTTTGACGCCGCTTTCATGATGTCAAATACCAGCTGATTGAGCTGCGGGTTTGCCTGTATATGCTCCGGTTTTATGTAATCGCCCCAGATTACCCTTATCTCGTGCTTCACTATCTCGGCATGCTGCTCCTTCACCGTTACGTACCTGATCATCTTGTTCCTGGTATCGGGACCCATGTCATTGGTCTTTGCAAGGTCCGCTATTAGCATGTCCATCCTTAATACTGTGTGCGCTGCGACCTGCGCCTGGTGCGGATCATAGATGCCACAAGGTATGTCGCAGTGTGCATATGCTGTATCAAAGTGCATTATCCTGTCCATTCCTGAAACCACGACTTTGACTAAATTTCGTATTGCATTTTGCATTAAAACACCATTTTAATAATGACTGATTACATATAAGGTTTAAAAGGATTGATTCGAATAGTGTAACATCATTTTCAATTATTGTGCTTTAATGATAAATTACAAGGAACTGGAGGAAAAATGGCAGAAGGCATGGGACGAAGCGAAGATATTCGAACCTGAGATTAGTGACAGGAAGAGCCTTCTTGTGACTGCGGCTATCCCATATGTAAACAACCCGCCACATATGGGTCATTTCAGGACTTATGGGACTCCAGATACATATGCCAGGTACATGCGCATGCGCGGTTACAATGTGCTTTTCCCATTCGGTTTCCATGCGACAGGCACCCCTGTCCTTGCGTATGCGAAAAGGGTCCGGAATAATGATTTAGAGATAATAGAAGATTTGAAGAGGCTCCATGTGTCCGATTCCGACATACAGAAGATGGCGGATCCGGAGTACATTGCCGAGTATTTCATAAAACAGCAGGAAAGCGAGCTGCGCAAGGCGGGAATAGGCATAGACTGGAGGAGAAAGTTCATAACAACAGAACCGTTGTTTAGCAGGCTCGTAGAGTGGCAGTTCGCAAGGCTCAAGGACAAGGGATACCTCACGAAGGGCACCCACCCTGTGGGTTGGTGCACCAATGAGAACAGCGCCGTCGGCCAGCATGATACGAAACACGATGTCCAGCCAAAGATAGAGAAGGTAACTGCCGTTAAATTCAAGGATTCGCAATCCGATGCATATTTTCCATGCGCGACGTACAGGCCGGAAACGATATACGGCGTCACCAACATTTTCGTGAACGACCAGATCGTTTATGTGCTTGCGGAAATAAACGGGGAGCAGTTCTACCTTTCAAAGGATGCCGCCGCCAAGCTTTCCATGCAGTTCAACATAACAGTAAAGAACGAGATAAACGGCTCAGAACTGCTTTCCAGGAGTGTTATCAATCCGGTGACAAAAGAAACGGTTCCCATATTGCCCGGATTTTTTGTAAAAAGCGATACTGGCACAGGGGTAGTGATGAGCGTTCCGGCTCATGCTCCATTTGACTATGCCGCATTGCAAAAGCTGAAGAAAAGCGGGGTCGCAGTGCCTGAAAACTTCCCCAAAGTGGTAAGCATGGAGAACTTTTCGGAGAAAATCGGCAAGTCCTCGTCAAAGGAAGAGATTAAGTCCAGAGGGAAAGCGGTTCACCTTGAAACTCCAGCACTTGCGTATCTAGAGTTCATCAATTCCGAACCGAGTTTTGAGGATGACGTGCTTGAGCTTGCAACTGCCCTGATATACAAGGAGGAATCTAGGTGGGGGATAATGGATGTGGGAAAGTACAAAGGCAAATCTGAAACACAGGCCCGCGAGCTCATAAAGGACGATCTTATCGCTTCTAAGGATGCGATTTCTATCTATGAACTTACAAATCCAGAACCCGTCATTTGCAGATGCGGCACTAAGGCGGTAATAAACACGGTGAAGGAGCAGTGGTTCATCAATTATGGCGACAAGAAATGGAAGGAGGACGTAAAGTCAATGTTCCCGGACGTAAGGGTCATTCCGGAAAAGTACAGGCGCACTTTTGAGGTACTGTTCGACTGGATAGACGTAAGGGCCACAGAGCGGGCGCAGGGGCTCGGCACGAGGTTCCCATATAATCCTGAGCACATAATAGAATCGCTTTCAGACTCCACGATATATATGGTGTTCTACACATTTGTCCAGTTCCTTAGGGCAAACGACATAAAACCCGAACAATTGAAACCTGAGTTCTTCGATTACATAATAAATTCGGTTGGAAAAGCGGAGGATGTGGCGTCATCCACCGGCATAAGCATATCCGTGATAAACAACTGCAAGGATTCCATGGATTACTGGTATAAAGAAACGTCAAGGCACTCCGCGCCAGATTTGATACCTAACCACTATGTGATGTACATCTTCAACCACGTAGCGCTGTTTCCAAAGAAATTCTGGCCAAAGCAGATTGTGACCAATGGATTCGTGAACTATGAGGGAGAGAAGATGTCCAAGAGCCTTGGCAATATAATATCTATGGGCGATTCCGTAGACAAGTTTGGCTCCGATCCCATAAGATTCCAGGAGATAACGGGCGCAGGCCTCGATACTGATACTGAATTCAATGTGACTTCAGTTAATGGAATACTTTCAAAGAATGAAGCGCTCTTTGGCTATGCGGACCAGCTCCAAACCATGCGCGGTGTCGAGTTGGAGCATATAGACTACTGGCTATATTCAAAGCTCAATTCAAAAATAAACAAGGCTACATCATACATGGACAAGCTTCAGTTCCACGAAGCGTACAATGATGTATACTATAACTCTATGGTGGAGCTTAAGTGGTATCTTGACAGGGGGGGCCACAACGAAGTTACGGTAAGGGATTTCCTCGAATCGGTTACGTTGATGATTACCCCAATAATGCCGCATTTTGCGGAAGAACTATGGCACAGGCTCGGCAACAATACTTTGGCAGCAAAGGCTCAGTGGCCCGTCTGCCAAGCGGACATGATAAACGAAAAGACGGAAATTGTAGAGGACATCATAATAAGGAACATAGATGACATAGCCAACACAATGGCGCTCTCCTCAAAGATAGACGCAAACAAGGGAAAGAGCGTCAAGCAGATAAAGGTCATAATAGCTGACGACTGGAAAAGGGAAGCGATAAATTCTCTTATCAAGCACAAGGACATTTCAAAGGTCATCGCAGAGAAGGGGCTGAAGGACGTTGGAAAGGAGAAGATCGCAAAGTTTGTATCTCCGTTAATGAAAAGACTCATGACTATGCAACCACTCCCGGAAATCGATTCGAGTGAACTTTTTGAAGGATTCGTGAATTCGAGGGGATACATGAAAAAGAGGTTTGGTGCGGAGGTCTTGGTGGAAAAGGAATCCGAGTCCAAGTCCAGCAGGGCAGAGCGGGCCCTTCCGGACAAGCCAAGCATAGAGATTGTATGGGGATGATGCATGCGTAATGAAAATGCAAACTACGGGCTCATGAGCAAATATGATGTTTTTGTTTTTGATTGGGATGGGACGCTTGCCAGCCTAAAGACTATACGTGCGCTCAACGAAAAACTGAATCCCCACTGGAACTACAAGAAGAAAAAGGAACTCCAGACGAAAAAGGGCGATGTCAATTTTGATGTTTACAAGGGAACATGGGGAAAAAGGAACGAGCGGTCTTTATTGACGAAAATAGGGGATATCTATCTTTTCTTTATACGCCCAAAGCTTCACAACGATTCGATAGAGGTCCTAAAGACGCTTAGGGAAAAAAAGAAAACAGTGGTCCTATTGACCAATGGAGGGGAATGGCGGATAATGAAAGAAATATCGATCCTGAATGTCGGAAAGTATTTTGACATGATAATAAGCACGCAACAACTGCATGCCCTGAAACCAAATCCCCTGGCTCTTGAACTTATAATAAAGAGCCTTAAGGCGAAAAAGGACAAAGTGCTCTACATCGGGGATATGGACGACGATATTTTTATGGCAAAGTATGCGAAGGTTAACTCCTGCGGGCTTTCATGCGGGATGGACAGCCACAGCATGCTTAGGGCGGCAAGGCCAACATATCTTTTCAGGAGCGTGGAAGAGCTTAAGAAAGCACTATAAATATTTGCAGATTGCGCGTAAAGATTTCGTTTTACCGAAAGGGTTTTAAAGCTGAAAAACACAGCAATAAACAGGCGATTTTTGGCCTAATTTTACGTCGTAAATTTCAAGTGTGGTTTTAGTGGTTGATAGTGAATACTCAGCAAAGGACATTATGGTGCTTTCCGGACCGCAGGGCGTGCGAAAAAGGCCCGCAATGTACATCGGTTCAACAGGAAGTCCAGGTTTCATCCATCTGCTTTACGAAGTGCTTGATAACGCTATAGACGAATGCATGGCAGGATATGCTAAATCCGTCACAATAAAGCTTGGAAGGGAAGAGGACGTTGATGTTGCCGAGGTCACCGATGACGGAAGGGGGATACCTGTTGACATCATACCAAAGGTGGGAAAGCCGGCTCTGGAAGTGATAATGACGTCGCTGCACTCCGGTGGAAAATTCGAGAACAAGGCATACAAGGTTTCGGGCGGTCTTCATGGCGTCGGTTTGACTGTTGTCAATTCGCTTTCCGAATACACGGAGGTTACCGTAAAAAGGGACGGGAAAGTCTACAGGCAAAGGTTCAGCCGCGGAGGAGTTACTAGCGCCATGGAAATGATTGGGGAAAGCAACGAAAACGGCACAACTGTAAAGTTCAAGCCGGACAAGGAGATATTCTCGGCAAGGAACTTTGACACTATAGAACTCATCGAAAGGCTACGCGATTTGTCCTACCTTAATCCTGGACTAAAAATAAACCTGATTGACGAAAGAGAAACGCCCCCGAAGACGAGCGAATACTTCTCTAAGAACGGTTTTGTGGATTTCCTCTCTTATCTTAAAGGCAACAAAAAGGAAGTGTCAAAACCGTTAATGATAGTAAGGCAGAATGACGGGCTGAAGCTTGAGCTGGCAGTGCAGTACATTGAGGGTTATACCGAGGACGTGCTCTCTTTTGTGAACAAGATAAAGACCCCGCAGGGCGGCACTCACGTAAATGGCTTCCATGTCGCCATCACAAGGGCTCTTGCCTATTACAACCAGAAGATATCAAAGAAATCAAGAGACATAAAGCTTGAAAGCGAAGACACGAGGGAAGGCCTGAATTCGATCATATCCATCCTCATGCCAAACCCTGAGTTTGAGGGCCAGACAAAGGAAAAGCTCGGCAATACGATGATAAAGTCATTTGTCGAGAATGCGGTATACCAGGAGCTTCTCAGGTTCCTTGAAGAGAACCCATCCGAGGCGCTTAAGATAATAGACAAGGTGTATGGCGCGGCGGAGGCGAGAGAGGCAGCAAGGAAGGCGAGAGAGCTTGCAAGGAAGAAGGGTCTTTTTGAAGGCGCAGTGCTGCCGGGAAAGCTTGCGGACTGTACTGAGAGCGATCCGGCAAAATCCGAGATATTCATAGTAGAGGGAGAAAGCGCAGCAGGCTGTTTTGCCGGGGACGTGGAAATTGCCTTGACTGACGGCAGAAACCTCTCCTTTAGGGCTCTTGTAGAAGAGGCTGAAAAAGGAAAAGAGAATTTCTGCTATACCATAAAGGATAATGGTGGCGTAGGAATCCAAAAAATTATCAATGCGCGACTGACAAAGAAAAACGCAGATGTCATAAAAATAACATTAGATAACAACCAAGAGATAATTTGTACTCCTAACCATGAATTTATGCTCAGGGATGGCAGTTATAAAATGGCAAGAGACCTGAAAAAGGAAGACTCATTGATGCCATTCCACAAAAGAATTTCAAAAATCGGTGGGAGGATAACAATCGATGGATATGAAATGGTTTGGAATCAAAACAAGACGTGGATTTTTACGCACATGCTGGCCGACGAATATAATCTACAAAATAGGGTGTATACCGAAGGCCAAGGCAATACCAGACACCACATGGATTTTAACAAACTAAACAACAACCCGTCAAACATCACAAGAATTACAAAAGAGTCCCACATAAATCTTCATGCACAGCACGCAGATAAAATATTACACAGCCCGGCTGTAAAAGAAAAAGCAGCATTAGCGCACCAAAGTGCGGAGTATAGGGATAAAGTGAAAGAGTGGGCGAATAAACCGGAAGTCAAAAAGGTAATGTCGAGCAACTCCAAAAAACTATGGGAAAATGTGGAGTACAAAGAGTATATGAAACAACAGTTTTTGGATTTTTATAACTCCAATGAAGATTATAGAAATAGAAATGCGGCTTTACTGTACAAAAATCAGGAAGCTCTTCTCCTATTTACCGGATTTGACCAATA